>DASZDV010000092.1:0-2930 GCA_035941575.1 Pyrinomonadaceae bacterium | reverse complement strand
GACGCGTTTGACCGAAGAGCCGTAGTGTTCGGCCATCGCCATCGCACCCTCCAGGCCAGTCTCTTCACGAACAGACCACGCAAAGATAACTCTGCGTCGCAACGTAGCCACATTAATTCGTTGAATAGCGAGAATCAGCGCGGTCGAACCTGCGCGATCGTCGAGTGCGCGCGCGGTAAAGCGATTTGCGCCTAATCGCACGGCACTCTTTTCCGCAGTCACTGACATTCCATTAACGACGCCGAGCTGTTTTAGCGCCGCAGCATCCATCCCAAACCACGCGGTCAGGGCTTCAAGCTGTTTAGTCGTGGCCGTTTCGCGTGGCTGGAAAACGCCTCGCACCGGCGCGCTGCCGGGAGTATCAAAGTTAATCTGCGCCGGCTGACCTTCCCACAGCGAAGGGTAAAGTCCGCCACGCGCGCGTAAAGAAACAGTGCCGTCTGTTGCGATGTTGGTGATTTCAAACCCAACCTCATCCTGATGAGCAATGAACATCACCGCATCGCGGTCTGGTCCAACTTCTAAAATCAAGTTTCCTTGGTCATCAGTCTTGACAGCTGAACGCGCCCATGCCGGCAGCTTCGCGATGATCGCCTCACGCACCGCGCGCTCATGACCGGACACCGCGGCAACGTCCGCCAACGACTTAAGCAATTCCGCCGTACTCGACACCGCATCCGCTTGTATTGGCTTGGACTTTGTAATCTCGGGTAGCGCGATCCACCGCTGTGATCCCGGCGGCCGAAGGCCGGCCGCTTGTTCGACCGCCGCCAACAACGCGTTCGCATCTGCGACTTGAACTGTTTCAACCAGCGAACCCGGATAACGCGTCTTCACGGCGAGCAGATCTACTGTCGTGAGACCTGTCGATTGTGGCAGGTATGCCGGTTTTTCAAGTTTACGTTGGACCACGCCGCCTGACTCAGCGCCCGTCTCAGACTGGTCCACGATCGTAACTTGATCCACTCGCCCAAGCATGCGTAGCGCAGCTTCCAAACCGTCGTAACCAAAACTACGCAGCGTCGTCAGCAGGAATATCGTCTCGCCACTCTCGACGCGTCCACTCGCAGCAGTGGCGATCGCAGCACAACCGGTACGTACGCCCGCCATTGGCCCAGCAACAAACTCACCAAAGGTCCATCCGGCGTTATCGCGCACTACCGGATTCAACATCTCGATTCCGAGTTGCGCGACTTCCGTTCTCGTCGTTGCGCCGACGTCAACCCACAGATCGTCCAGCGTCGTCACGGGCGCATTTGGCGTGCGTCGTTGTAAGTGCGTGCTCTTAACAGTTAACACTCCGGGCACACTAACCGTCCGAGTGAGTACTTTGATGCGCTGCCCTTCGTGAAACTGCACCCACAACGGATGCTGCCGTGCGCTTCCAACTTCACGAAGGCGCAGAAAACCGTCATCTCTGATTTCTGTGACGGCAAAGCCAGGACGGTCCAATCCGCACGCCACCACGCGTCGCGGACTGCCACTTCCCTGCTTCAACATCAAGTTGCCAAGCGCATCGCGTCGCCACTGCGGCATCTTCCGGAGAATCTGATCGGTTGCGACGTGTTCCCAGCCGGGTGGAGCCTCAAGCGCGAGCCACGTGCGCAACGCGTTTGCGTCGTCTTTACGATCGCGACCGTTCTGCGCGACCGTTTGATGAACTTGAAAAAGTATTGTTATCAGCGCGAGTGTGAAGACCACTCGCCTGCGGGATTTTGGGGAGCTGGCCATGGCGCAAGAGACTACACGAAAAGCTTGCGCTTGGCGAAATTGATGCTATACTGCGCGCCTCCGTCCCAGACAAAACTCCCGAAAACAAGCGGTTGATTCTCCCGACTGAAGGTAGTGCGGCCCCGGCATTACGAACGACTAATTCGCAGTTCAACAGTCATACTTTTCGGCGCGCGCGAGTTCGCATTTTCTCGTTTTGGATTCATGTCAGTTGAGATGAAGCAGAAAGAACTTGTCTTTCCCGCTTATTTTCTTGGCCGATGCGGGCGGCCAACCCCCCTCAACCCACTTACAATCTGGAGGAAAAGAGTATGAAGAAGCTTTGCGCGTTCCTTGTATTAGCCGGCCTCTGCGCCACTATCCTCATCTCGTCACCCGCGCGTAGTCAGGGCCGACGAAACAAACTTCGCGGTAATCCTCATAAGATCGAAAACAATTACATCGTCGTGCTTGACGACTCGATCGTTGGCGAGCGTGGACGCTACTCGATTGCGCCCTACATCGCTAACGAGTTGGCCGCAACGCATCGTGGACAACTCAAGCACATCTATCAGAACGCCCTCAACGGTTTTGCAGTCGAGATGTCGCGTGAGGATGCAGAAGCGTTGAGCCAGGATTTCAGAGTTTCGTACGTCGAAGAAGACGGAGTCGTCACGGCTGACGTCACGCAGAACAATCCACCGTGGGGCCTCGATCGTATCGATCAACGTAACCTGCCACTCAGTGCTACTTACACGTATAACTGGACCGGCTCAGGCGTTCGCGCTTATGTGATCGACACCGGGATTCGTACCAGCCACACGCAGTTTGGCGGACGTGCTTCGAACGTGTTTGACGCCTTCGGCGGCAACGGTCAGGACTGCAACGGCCACGGCACGCACGTCGCCGGAACGATCGGCGGTTCAACTTACGGTGTGGCAAAGAGCTCGCTGCTTCGCGGCGTCCGTGTGCTCAATTGCTCCGGGTCCGGTTCTAACTCCGGCGTGATTGCCGGCGTCGACTGGGTAAGGAACAATCACATCAACCCGGCAGTCGCGAATATGAGTCTGGGCGGCGGTGCTTCGAGTGCTTTGGACACCGCAGTGAACAACCTCGCCAACTCTGGAGTGCCCATTGCTGTCGCTGCTGGTAACAGCAACACCGATGCGTGCACGCAGTCCCCGGCTCGCGCAGCAAATGCGATGACGGTGGGCTCGACT
>DASZDV010000091.1:0-4923 GCA_035941575.1 Pyrinomonadaceae bacterium | reverse complement strand
CGAGTTTCCTATTGAAGTGGAAGGCACGGACCAGTCGGGCCAACCCTTTCAGGCAAAAGGCACGGCCACGAAGATCAGTCACGGCGGCGCCACCATCATCATCGACGTTGACGTGCCTGTCGGCTCGGAGGTCACGCTGATTCAGGCGTCTGGTGGTAAACTGGCCGCCGAAGTCAATGGTTCATGGATCGACGATCTTGATGGCAAGCGCCGCATAGGCGTTAAGTTGCTCGACGCAAACGGCTGGTTTAGCGAATAGAGTCACAAAGAGGCACAATGGAACCACGAAGAGGCACAATAGACTCAACTGATTTCAGGTGCCTCTTTGCGGCAAGTGCTTTTTTGTGCTTTTTGTGGTTGCAATGAAAGCAAAACGCTGGAGCGTGCGCCGGCACGACGCGGAAGCCGCCGCCTCCCTCGCACGCGTTTTGGGTGTCTCACCAATCCTGGCTGCTCTTTTGATCAATCGCGGTTACGCAGACGAGTGTGCCGCCCGCGCTTTTCTCTCGCCCACTTATGTCCAACTTCATGAACCTTATTTGATGCGTGGCATGCGTGAGGCAGTCGCGCGGCTCAAACAAGCGATCGAAACGCAGGAGCCGGTGTTGATCTACGGCGACTACGACGTGGATGGCACAACCGGGACTGCCATACTCCTTCGCGCCCTGAAACTTCTCGGCGCGCGTGCCGGTTTCCACATTCCACATCGCTTCACGGAAGGTTACGGCATTCAACAACCCGCACTCGAGCGCGCCCTCGCTGATGGTTACAAACTCGTCGTCAGTGTTGACTGCGGTATTCGCGCTCACGAACCACTCTATTGGGCGCGCGCTCACGGCCTCGACGTGATCATTACCGACCATCACTTGCCGGATGAGAACGAAGGGGCGCCCCCGGCGTTTGCGGTTCTCAATCCGAATCAAGCTGGTTGTGCGTATCCGGACAAAAACCTCGCGGGCGTAGGCGTAGCGTTCAAGCTTGTTCATGCGCTGTTTCGCGAGTACGGGCGCGACGCACAAGTTGCGGCGTTTATGAAGGTTGTGGCCATCGGAACAGTGGCCGACGTGGCGAAACTGGTCGGCGAAAACCGCGCGATCGTAGCGATTGGTTTGAAAGACTTGGCGCGTGCAGCTAATCCCGGTTTGAAGGCGCTGATCGATGTTGCCGGTTGCGGAGACGGCAAGGGCATGACAGCATACGACTTGGGCTTTCGCCTCGGCCCAAGAATCAACGCTGCGGGCCGGATGGACGCGGCGAAGGCCGTCGTCGAGCTCTTTGATACGCGCGACTCGGCTGAGGCGCGCCGTCTCGCCGAACACCTTGACGCGCGGAATGAGGAACGGAAAACCGTTCAGCAGCAGATCATCGATCTCGCACTGGCAGAACTCGGCGACAGCAAGGACGCAAGGGTCGCAGTAATCGAAGGATCGGGATGGCATCGTGGCGTGATTGGGATCGCCGCTTCGAAGATCGCCGAACGTTTGAATCGTCCGTGCGTGGTGTTCTCGGTTGACGGCGATGTGGCCCACGGTTCGGGCCGCAGCATCGAGCCGTATCACCTCTTGAATGGCCTGACTGCGTGCGCAGATCTGTTTGAAAAGTTTGGTGGGCACTCGCACGCCGCAGGAATAACGATTCGGCCGGAGCGAATTGCGGAGTTTCGCCGTCGTTTAAATGAACACGCAGCGTCGTGTTTGACAGAAGAAGACCTGGAACACTCGGTGACGATTGATATGGAGTTGCCGCCGGACCAGGTCACGTTTCAATTAGCGAGGGAGCTACAAGCGCTGGAGCCGTTTGGCGCAGGAAATACACGCCCGGTTTTTGCGACGAGGAATCTAAGAAATCTTTCTGAGCCGGTGGTGTTGAAAGATAAGCATTTGAAATTGCGATTAGCGGGTCCGCAGAACCGCCCATTTGAAGTGGTTTGGTGGAACTGCATCGAGAACCCGGGGCAAACGCCGCAGGTTAACGGCAGCATCGAACTCGCCTACGCACTTGAGCTGGACACATGGAACGACGAGTTTCGCATGCGGCTAAACGCGGTTGACATGCGAATCACATAGACAAGGATTAAACAAGCTACACAGATGCAGGCACTGACACGTAAACGATCGTTCGCCATTGGTTGGCGCGCAAGAGTCCCCCTCATCGCGCGGATCGTTGCGTTCGTGTTGCTTGCGTCAGGACTCGCCGTCGTCGCGATCTCTTATTACAAGCTGCGCAACGTCGAGAAGTTTCGCGCGAAATCTGAAATGCCCGAACTCTCGAAGGAAGTAACAGGCTTCGTTGAGGGCTACGAACAGCGAGTCACCAAGGACGGCCGGCTCTACATGCTCGTCAAAGCGTCGCGCGACATCACCTTCTCAGACGGCCATCATGAACTCGACACGGTCAGCCTCGCCGTCTACCCACCTGAAGGAGACGTCCCTGACCAGATCTCCGCGGAGCGCGCAATTTATCAGCCCGAAACGAATATTGTGTCGTTCATGGGTAACGTAAAGATCGACACGAAAGAGAAGTTGCAAATCACAACTGAGACCTTGTCTTTCAATCAGAACACGGGCATCGCGCAAACAGACGCGGCGATCTCCTTCAAACGCGAGAACGTTTGGGGCAGTTCGACCGGCGCGGTCCTCGAACAGAAAACCAAGTGGCTCGATTTGAAGAAGGACGTTGTAATCACGGTCGAACCTCGTGCTAACGGCTCAACTAAACCCACGGCGCGTTCGAGGCCTGTCACGATTCGAGCCGCGCGTGGCATGTTCGAACAGATAACTTCAAAGCTGATTTTTACCGGTGGCACCACTGTCGAACAGGAGCGTGACATTCTCAGCGGCCAAAACATGTACGCCACGCTCAACCAGGAACAACGTCTGGAGAAAGTGGAGATCAAAGGCAACTCTTACCTTCGCACGATGGAGCCCGGGCGCGCCGCGGAAGTTCATGCCACCAACATGGATTTCTTTCTGGACAAGGACCAGCGACTCGAACGTGCAATCGCGAACAGCGACGTCATCGCGCGTTCGCTCGATGCCGATTCCGACCTGCAACTCAGTGGCAGCAGTTCGCTTGAAGTCCTCTTTCAGTCGACTAAAGACGTGAGTCTGTTGAAACAGATGAATGCAGGCGGCCGTTCGACGATCACCTTGAGCGCGCCGAAGTCGAAAGCCGGCGATCCACGCGCGGCAAACAAACGTCTGACGGCAGATTCGGTAAAACTGAGTTGGCGTGGTTCCGGACGCGATTTGGAAAAAGCTGAAGCGTCAGGCAATGCGGAGTTGTTTATCGAACCTGTAACGAGCAGTGCCCGCGCAGAACGCAGAAAATTGAACGCGCCGCAGTTTGATTGCGACTTCTTCGAGGCGGGCAATCTGGCGCGCACATGCAAAGCCGCAGGCGGCGCCAAAGCGGTAATGGATCCGGTCCAACCGTCATCCGGCCGGGGCACGCGAACACTCACTTCGCAAACGATGACTACCATTTTTGTGCGCGATACGCAGGACGTTGAGCGCGTAGACGCACAAGGCGACGGCAAGTTCAACGAAAACGATCGGAACGGTGTCGCAGCCAACGTCTCGTATGTCGCCGCTGATGAAACGGTTCGATTACGCGGTGGCGATCCAACTGTTTGGGACTCACGTGGCCGAACTAAAGCCGTCGAACTGGATTCGGATCTGGCTAACGACGTTTCTTACGCGCGTGGTCGCACAGCTACGACCTACTACAGTCAGGAACAGACAAACGGCGCCACTCCGTTTTCTAAAACAAAGAGTCCGGTCTATATCGCGAGTGAACGCGCTGAGTTTCGACACGAGAGCGGTCAGGGAATCTATTTCGGCAATGCACGCGCGTGGCAGGACGACAACTTCGTGCGCGGCGACAAACTCGTTGTCTACGTCAACGACAAACGCATGGAAGCAGTGGGCCATGTGCAAACCGCCATCTACAACTCCAAACGGCGCGCCGAAAACAATCTCACCGTCGTGCCGGTTTTTGCTTCGTCCGATTCGATGTTCTATTCCGATCCGGATCGGACCATCCACTACGAAGGCAACGTCGACATCAAACAGGGAACTGATCGCATAACGAGCGGCGTTGCGGACGTCTACCTCGCGAAAGAGACGAACGAGATGCAGAAGACCATCGCGCAGCGAAACGTCGTGCTCACTCAGCCGAACAGAAGAGGAACCGGCGATTGGGTGGAGTATATGGCTGCCAATGAAGTGGCAGTGCTGAAAGGAAATCCAGCTCGCGTCGATGATATCGAGCAAGGCAAAACCGAAGGCGCTCGATTGACGGTTTCCATTCGCGACAGTAAAGTCACTGCCGACGACACGCGTGGACCACTCTCGCCTGGCCGCGTGCGATCTACGCACAAGATCAGAAAACCGTGAAGAACCCCCCGGCTAACCTGGGACTAAACCTGGGACCGCAGGCGTCTCGCCTGCAGGCCGTCACAGAAGACCGTCCTCGAGACAGTGCGGGCGAGAGGCCTGCGGCCCCAGGAACAAGATCAGCTCCCGGAACAAGCTCAACTGAAACAGTTGAGCCAACGACCGCACTCCGCACCCTCAATCTGGTCAAGCACTACGGTAAGCGACGCGTAGTCGACGACGTAAGTCTGCAGGTGCAGAGGGGAGAAGTGGTGGGTCTGTTGGGAGCCAACGGCGCAGGCAAGACGACCACTTTTTACATGATTGTCGGTCTCGAACGGCCTGACTCAGGAAACGTGTTGTTGGCGGATCGGGACCTCACGAAACTCCCGATGTACCTTCGCGCCCGGCTCGGTATCGGCTACCTGCCGCAGGAGCCGTCGGTGTTTCGCAAGATGACGGCAGCGCAAAATATTCTGGCCGTGCTGGAGACCGTGGGCCTGCGGCGGCGAGAGCAATTGAAACGTTTGGAAGAGCTGCTGGAGGA
>DASZDV010000090.1:0-6773 GCA_035941575.1 Pyrinomonadaceae bacterium | reverse complement strand
AATGTGGTGATCGACTTCTGTAGAAAGTGAAGTACAGGCAAGTCTATCCAACGCAATGACTGGTCGTTACAACGCAAGGGCATCATCGATCAGGAGCGCCACAAGGATCGCGTCAAGGAGGCGATCCGTAAAAACCTCGGGTCGATCGTTTCGAATGAAGCAATTATCCTGTCCGATGGAAAGCGCACCGTCAAAGTTCCCATCAGAGCACTCGACGAATACAAATTCCGCTTCAACTATCAAAAGGGCAAACACGTAGGTCAGGGCGACGGCAAGACGCGCGTTGGCGACATAATTGGACGCGAAACCCGGCAGGGCACTGGTGGGGGTTCCGGCCAGGGAGGACAAGACGCCGGCACCGACTACTACGAAGCGGAAGTAAACATCGACGAGATCGCTTCGTTGATCTTCGAAGACCTTCAGCTTCCGTACCTCGAAGAAAAAGCGAAGAAGGCGGTGCAGTCTCGGAAGACTCAGTTCAACGAGATCCGCCGCACCGGTGTGATCGCGAACCTCGACAAGCGGCGGATGATCCTGGAGAACATTCGACGCAACGCGCGCGAAGGAAAGGCCCGTTTCGGCGATATCAAGAAGGAAGATCTCAGGTTCAAGACGTGGGAAGAAGTGATGCGCTACGAGTCAAACGCCGTGGTCATCGCCATGATCGACGTCTCAGGCTCGATGGGTGAGTTTAAGAAATACATCGCGCGCAGCTTTTACTTCTGGATGGTCCGGTTTCTACGCACGAAGTACGACAACGTCGAGATCGTTTTCATCTCCCACCACACCGAGGCGAAGGAAGTAACTGAAGAACAGTTTTTCACACAAGGAGAGTCGGGAGGCACGGTTGTTTCTTCCGCTTATCAACTGGCCCTCGAGATCATCAATCAACGTTATCGCCCGACTGACTGGAACATTTATCCGTTTCACTTTTCGGACGGTGACAACTACTACTCTGACAACGAAGAAGCCGTGAAGTTAGCTGACGAACTGATAGCCACGTGCAACCTGTTTGGTTACGGCGAAATCGGCGAAGAAGGCTCGTCGAGTTATCGCCGTTCCTCGGGCGCGTTGCTTTCGATCTTCAGCGACCGTTTGCAAAACAAGGACCGGTTTGTGGGCGTGCGCATCGACGACAAGGAAGATGTGTATCCCGCGTTGAAGCAGTTTTTTGGAAAGCGGGGTGTGGAAACACCGGCGTAGGACGTATTAGCCACAGAGCAACACAGATGACACAGAAGAAAGTAAAGACGTTCTGTGTTCATACGTGAAAATCCGTGGCCCACTGGTATGGAAGATCGGGAAATAAGAGAGCTGGAGAACGCCGTCGAGCAGATCTGGGAGGTTGCTCGCGGTTTTGGCTTGGATCCCTACCCGACCAACTTCGAGATAGTACCCGCCACGGTAATGTACGAAGTCGGTTCCTACGCGCTCCCGGGACGTTACTCCCACTGGACCTTCGGCAAGGCCTACCATCGCATGAAGACGATGTACGACTTCGGCTTGTCGAAGATTTACGAAGTCGTCATCAACACCAATCCCGCGTACGGCTTTTTGCTCGAAACCAACAGCCCGATTCAAAACAAGATGGTCATCGCCCACGTGCTGGGCCACGTCGACTTCTTCAAAAACAATACCTACTTCTCGAAAACAAACCGGCGGATGGTCGAGAGTGTCTCCACTCACGCGCAACGCATGATGGAGTACGAGTTCAAGTTCGGTCGCAAGACAGTCGAACGTTTTCTCGACTCGGTGCTCGCAATCGAAGAGCACATCGATCCGTATTTCTTCATCAAGCGCGAGATATCAATCGCTGAAGAGAAGCGACGTGAGGAATATCGCCGGAAAGACGGGCCATACGATGACCTTTGGCTCTTGGACCAACGCCGAGACGTCCGCAACAACAAAGACAACAGCGAAGGCTCGACCGAAAAGGAAAAGACTGCACACGATCGGCTGCCCGAAAAAGATCTCCTCTTCTACATGATGAAGAATTCACCGTCGCTCGTACCGTGGCAGCGCGACGCGATCGCGATGGTGCACGAAGAGATGGAGTACTTCGTGCCGCAGATGCAGACGAAGATTATGAACGAAGGTTGGGCCAGCATTTGGCACGCGCGCATCATGCGTGAACTGGATCTAACTGACAATGAACACATCGAGTTCGCTAATCTGCACTCCGGCGTCGTTTCGCCGCAAAAGGGCCAGCTCAATCCGTATTACCTCGGGTACAAGATTTACGAAGACATTGAGCGTCGTTGGAACGAACCATCGTCCGAAGAGCGCGAAAAGTTTGGCCGCGCGGGGAACGAAGGCCGTGAGAAGATCTTCGAAGTACGTGAAATTGAGAACGACGTCTCGTTCCTGCGGAATTACTTGACTGAAGAGTTGTGTGAAGAACTCGATCTTTTCGTTTTCGAACTGGTCGAGGAAGAGGAGTGGACCATTACTGAGAAGCGCTGGGAGAGGGTGCGCGATCAGCTCGTCTCAAACATGACAAACTTCGGTTTTCCTTACTTGCAGGTCGAAGACGGCGATTACAACGGCAACCGGGAACTTTATTTGAAACACCGTTTCGAAGGCACCGAGCTGGATATGCGTTACGCGCGGAAGGCGCTGGAGCATGTGCACACGTTGTGGGGACGTCCCGTGCACCTCGAAACAGTCATCGACGACGAGCCGACGGTGCTCCACTTCAACGGCAACGAGCACGCCGAAGATTGAGCTTCAGTCATCCTTCTTAAAATCTCCTTTCGCTGTCGTAGCGCTAGCGCGGGTCAGAAAGTAAAGGGGAATGTTCCGCTAGCTGGAGTGAAATGAAGGAATAACTGATAAAGTACAAGTTCACGCGAGGCGTTCCATCAACAACTCCGGCATCAGCGGCACTCGATTGAAACTCACTCCGGTTGCGTTCTCGATTGCATTCAGAATCGCGGGCGCGGCGCCATCCATCGGCAACTCGCCAATCCCTTTTGCACCGCCTGGTCCATACGCGTACGGGTTCTCTTCGAAGTAAACGCGAATCGGTGGAATGTCGGCAGGCGTCGGAATGATGTAGTTGGTCATCTGGTTGTTGGCCATGCGGCCGTCTTTCCAAACGACATTCTCAAACAACGTGAAGCCGATCGCCTGCGCAACGCCACCCTCGATCTGTCCCGCTGCCAGAACCGGATTCAGCACGCGTCCGACTTCCTGCACCGCGACAAAATCTTCTACGCGCGCTTCGTAGGTCAACGAATCAAACGAAACTTCGGCAACGTAGACTGCCCAGGCGTACGCCCCGTAAGCATCTCCCTGATACTTCTCGTCGTCCCAGTGAACGTTCGGCGGTGGTTGATACGTGGCGGAAGTCCTTAGTGGACCAAATCTCGCTATGTATTCTGCGCAAGCATTCTGAAAATCGCTTTTCCTATTCGTAAAATCTCTTTCCCCAAACTCCTCACGCAAAAGGCCACTCCCGATCAGTGTATGCTTCAACCCCGTAACCGCCGATTCAACCAGTTTTCCCACAACCATCGATGTGCGCGACGCGACCGTTGGCCCACTGTTCGGCACCAAACCGGTATCGGGCTGGACCACTTCAATCGATTCGAAATCAAGTCCCAACGCCTCCGCAGCTATCTGCGAAAAGATCGTGTTTGTGCCTTGTCCAATTTCAGTGCTCGCAGCCAGCACGCGCACTTTTCCTTCCGGCGTTGCTTCGGCGGAAACAACCGATTGCAAGTAGACCTCGCCTGAACCGGTAAACCCGGCGCCGTGCATGAATGTCGCGAACCCGATCCCGCGTCTTACGCCGTTTCTCGCACGTTCTGAACTTGCTTTTGCTGGGACCGCAGGCGTCTCGCCTGCACCGTTCTCGCTCGCGAACCGTTCGCGTTTAGCGTGGTAGTCACTCAGATGCAACGCACGGTCGAGCAACCCGCCCATGTCCACACGCTCGCGAATGATTTGACTGGTCGCAGTTGTCTCGCCTTCGTGGATGAAATTTCGGCGGCGAAACTCCTCCGGCGTAAGTCCCACTGCATGGGCGACCCGGTCCATGTGACGTTCCAGCGCGAAGATGCTTTGCGGCGCGCCGAAACCGCGAAACGCTCCGTGCGGCGGAACGTTGGTGGCAACGGCGCGGCTATGAATTCGAACGTTGGGACAAACGTAAGGACCAGCGGCATGAATCGTCCCGCGTGAAAGAACGACGGGCGAAAGAGTGCAGTAAGCGCCACCGTCTACGACGAATTCGATCTCCATCGCGAGCAGTTTGCCGTCTTTCGTAACCGCCGTTTTGTGACGCGTGCGAGATGGATGGCGCTTGGTCGTTGCCACCATGTCTTCAGCGCGGTCGTAAATGATCTTCACGGGTCTGCCTGACTTCCATGCAAGCAACGCCGCATGTCCGGTGATCAACGACGGATACTCCTCTTTGCCGCCGAAGCCTCCGCCGGTTTCGGTTTGGATCACGCGAATCTTGTCTTCCGGCAGGTCAAACAACTTCACCAGCGCTTTGTGCACGTAGTAAGGGCACTGCATCGAGCCCCAAACAGTTACGCCCTCGTTCGCGTTCGCAATCGCGATCGCGCCGTTGTTTTCAATGTAGAGTTGTTCCTGCGCTCCCGTTTCGTATTCGCCTTCAACAATAAAATCAGCGTTGGCCCACGCTGCATCGACGTTGCCTTTATCAACGAGAAACTTTTTAAAGACATTGTCCTCGCCCCAGATGATCTCTTTCTGCGCGAGCGAGTCCTCGAGCGAAAAGATCGCCGGCTGTTCCTCAATTTCGATACGTACATACCGCCGTGCTTCTTCAACCAGGTACTTGTTTTCGTGCGCGATGAGAACGACGGGTTCTTCCGGATGATTCACAAACTCGTCCGCGAGGTAAGGTTGATCGTTGAGAATCAGCGCAACGTAGTTCGCGCCGGGAATGTCTTTAGCCGTGACGATGGTGAATTCGTTCCAGGGAATGTTTCCTTCAAACGAAATGCCAGTGATTCGTCCGCGCGCCGCCGGGCTGCGCACCGTCGCGCCGTGCAGCATTCCCGGAAAGGTCAGGTCGTCAATGTAGAGCGCCTGGCCCGTAACCTTCTTCCGGCCTTCTTTGCGGGGAAATGATTTGCCGATGGGGTGATCGGGCATGACTATTCGGAATCGAGTTTCAGCCGCCGATGAAACTCATCGTGCGCGAGGGCGTCACAAAGCCTGGATCGTTTATGAAGTGACGAGGTTCTTTTTTCAGTATTACCGATTCGATGTACTCGACGATCTCAGCACGCGTTGCGCCGCTGCGCACGACATCGCGCAACGAATGTTCGACAGTTGAAAACAGGCAAGTACGAATTTGACCGTCAGCGGTGAGACGAATTCGCGAACACGCACCGCAGAACGGTTCGGTAACAGGAGCAATGATTCCGATCTCGCCGGGTGCGCCGTCGGCAAAACGATAACGTGACGAAGTTTCAGAGCCGCGATTCACCGCGACCTTTACGAGTGGAAACCGCTCATTGATTCTCTCGCGAATCTCCTTCCCCGACACAACGTCTGCCCGCGACCACTCATGACCCGAATCGAGTGGCATGAACTCGATAAAGCGCATCTTTACATCATGCTCACGCGCAAACGCAGCGAAGTCTGCGACCTCGTCCTCGTTGTGACCGCGCACGATTACGGCGTTGATTTTTATCGGCTCGAGACCAGCATCTTTCGCCGCCGCAAGTCCGGCAAGCACTTTGTCCAGAACGTCAACGCCGGTCATGCGTTTGAAAATATCTCGTTTCAAACTGTCGAGACTGATCGTCACGCGATCCAGTCCCGCTGCTTTCAGCGAATGAGCGCGTTCGGGAAGGAAGTAACCGTTAGTTGTCAGAGCAAGATCGACAAGGCCATGCGGCTGCGAAGTTTTCAAGCGCGTCAGCTTCTTGATGATTGTCTCGATGTCGCGCCGCAACATCGGTTCGCCGCCCGTCAAACGGATCTTCTCGATGCCGAGGCTGACGAAGATCTCGCAGACATATTCGATCTCTTCGTAAGAGAGCATCTGCTCTTTCGGAGCGATGGGCGGCTCGCCGTGCGGCAGGCAGTAGAAACAGCGGAAGTTGCACCGGTCGGTGAGCGACACGCGCAGGTCGCGAATCGCTCGTCCGTACGAATCTCTCAGCACCGCGTTCTGATTTGTGTCTTCCACTGTACGCCATGATAGTCCAAAGAGTAGCTAAACACCGAGTGCACTATTGGTCATGAAGACGGCCGCAGGCAGACGCCGTTCTGTGCCGGGAACTCTTACCGTCCGCTTCAGAACGAAATCGAATAGCAACGGGTTGTACTGATAGATTTCCTTGAGCGAGCCGGCTTCTGCCGAAGTGATATAGCCGTGGTTTACCAGCGGTTTCGTGCGGATGAGAACATTGACGGCGGGCAAGGGGTAATCGCTGCCGTTGACGAGGCGCTCGTGCAGATCCTCGCGCTGGAGAATGGTTGTCAGGGGCTTGCCGGCGCGGTTGAACTGCGTCATCGCTGACACTTCACCAAAGACGAGTCCTTCGTATCGCTTCTCGTCCATCAGCCGCAGGAACAGATCGAAATTGTGAACTTGTTTGCGATCCTTGCTATCGAGATCTTCGTTCGAACCGAGGCCGGCGCAATGTGCCACGATAACCTTCACACCATGATCGAGCGCGCGCCGCAACAACAGCGGATTCCCGAGCTTCTGATCCTCCTCTGCCTCCACTGCTTTCTCTTCGCCGCCGTGGCTTAACAGTATTAGACCCAGCTCTTTCATCTTT
>DASZDV010000089.1:0-4751 GCA_035941575.1 Pyrinomonadaceae bacterium | reverse complement strand
ACTTCCATACTGAATCGTTGGTCGGCGTACACCCTCTTTCGACCTGCACCTGCGCTTTGTAACCCGCCTCCGGACTATAGACCATTACTTCGAAGATAAACGGCTTACATTTTTTCTGACCCACCTTGACGACATTGCCAGAAGGATTTCCACCAGCGGGAGGAGTCGGATTATTCGGAGCATTTGCGGACATGAGTTAACCTCCAGATGAACGTTGGTTCTATTTGCTGCTTTGCGAGCGAGGTTGCGCGAATCGAGGACGGCGCAAACAATATTAGATCTCTCGCGTTTCTTCAATGGTAATCTAGTCCACACTTCACCTGACGGAGGTTCCCAATGACTTCTGATGCCCCACAACCTGACTACACGAAAGAAGTGCGCTTTGCCGTCGTCATGTACGGCGGCGTATCGCTCGCGATCTACATCAACGGCATCGCACAGGAAATGCTCAGGCTCGTCCGCTCAACCGCCGCACGGCAAGTTCCCGATCTCAAGGGCACCGAGCGAATCTACCGCAAGGTCAGCTATCTCATGGAAAACGAGAACATGAGCATGGCGGAACTCGAGAAGGCCAGTGCGGATACGACGAAAGTTCCACCAACGCGTTTCGTCGTCGATATTCTCTCGGGCACTTCAGCGGGCGGAATTAACGGCATTTTCCTGGCCAAGGCACTCGCGAACGGCCAGAGCATGGACGAGCTCAAGAACCTTTGGGTCACCGAAGGCGACATCGAAACACTCATCAATGATAGGCGGTCCATCGAAAAGCCTCTCGTCCTGCGAAACCCGCCGACGTCGTTGCTGAACAGCGAACGCATGTACTTCAAACTCCTCGGCGCCTTCGACGGAATGGACAAATCTGTACCGGACCGTAAAGAGAGTGACCCATCACCGTTTGTCGATGAGCTTGATCTGTTTGTGACTTCAACAGACTTGCAAGGCGTAGTGTTGCCGATCCGGCTGTCCGACGATCTCGTTTACGAGCGACGCCATCGCAACGTGATGCACTTTGTTTATTCCGAACGCAGCGTCAGCGGAGAAGACACGCGCAACGACTTCTTCGCTTCCTACAATCCGTTCCTGGCGTTTGCGGCTCGTTGCACTTCGTCGTTTCCGTTTGCGTTTGAGCCGATGTGCCTCACCGACATCGACACGATCCTGAAAATGCACAGATACAACACCGGCGGCGACTTTAATTCGTCGAGCAAAACGTGGCAGCGGTTCTATCGTGACTATCTCGATCCGCGCGGAGTGTCGTCGGTTCCCTTTCCCAAACGGTCATTCGGCGATGGTGGTTATCTCGATAACAAACCGTTCTCTTACGCGACCGAAGCATTAATGAATCGAAATGCGGATGTTCCGGTGGACCGAAAGCTCGTCTATATCGAACCGTCTCCTGAACATCCCGAAGACGATGCTGAGACTGACGTAAAGCCGGACGCAATTGAAAATACGATGGCGGCGCTGCTGACGCTTCCTCGCTACGAAACGATCCGCGAGGACCTTGAACGCGTGAAGGAACGTAATCGTCTCATCGAGCGCGTCAGCAAGATCACGACCGGCGTGGACCGCGACGAAGAGGCGGTGCGGCAGCAGGTGTTCAGCAAGGCGCGGGAAGGTGATGCTGACGCATGGAAACAGCTTGGCGCGCTTGTGTTGCCGAAAAACCAGGAGTGGAGCAAAGAGTTTGTAAAAGATGAAGACACTGCGGACCTCGATCTCGCCGACATGATCAGGCGAAATGGACGGGCGTACGCCGCGTATCACCGCTTGCGCATAGCTGCGGTGACGGATGAGTTGGCCAAACTGATCGCTCGCGTCGCAGGCTTTGATGAAAACTCCGACTACTTCGTCGTTATTCGCAGCATGGTCCGCGCCTGGCGCGTACAAACTTACGTGGAGCATCGCGTGACGCCGGAGGAAAAGGCGATGCCGACAGCCAATCGCTTCCTGTACGAGTTTGATCTTTCCTACCCGATCAGGCGAGTTAACTACCTAAGAAACAAAGCTGACGCCCTGCATCGCCAGGAACCCGACGCCAGGACTTTGATCAATATTCTGGCCAAAACTTTTGGGCTGGACATTGAAAAACAGGCGTTCACAGAAGCGCAGGACGCAGCTTTTGAGAAAGAGATCCTGCGTTTCAAGAGAACGTTAAACGATATCTTCGTGGACCTGCGCCGTGCGGGCCGTTCGCTTCGCTCTCGTCACTCCACGAAAGTTCAAAAAGACAAGGACACAGCACAGGCCGAGCCCGAGGCCAGTCCCGTCAAGACTGAAGTCGAAACGCTGATCGGCAAGATCAATGACGCGGTGAAGAAATTGTCACCTAATCCCGATTCGCCCTCACTGATCCTCGATTACTTTCTCGGCAGACGAGAGACGACGAACGGCGGCGGTTACAAAGGTGAGTCGCCGGAAGAAATATGTATTAGACGCGCAGAGGAGTTTCTGAAGCATCCGGACCATAAGCACCTGCTAGATCAATTTGGCGTAACAGCCAAGGCACTCAAAAAGAACGTGCTGGACGCAAAGCTCGACGCGGAAAAGACCAGCACGGACCTGTTCGCGTCGAAAGATGAGAATCCCGCCTCCGGCAATCTCAGCATTGACACAGTCGTGTGGATCGCGCGCAAAGCGATGGCCCACTACTACGACAACTACGAAGATTACGACCTGCTCACTTATCCCATCATGTTCGAGACCGGCATCGGCGAAGCAGACGCGATCGACATCATTCGCATCAGTCCGGAAGACGCAAAGCAGCTCATCGACGAACGCGGCACCGGTTGTCACAAGTTGGCCGGTTCGGCATTGGGCCACTTCGGTGCATTCCTCGCAAGGCAATGGCGCCAGAACGACATTCTGTGGGGCCGGCTTGACGGTGCGGAGCGACTCATCACCGCGCTGATTCCGAATCATCCATTCCGACAACAATTGATCGGTGAAGCTCAGGCGCAGATTGTTTGCGAAACGATCGCCGCGATGGGTGATGAGGAGCGACAAGCGTTGCTGGCTGAATCGCTCATGCGTACAAAGACGCGCAAATCCGAGGCGACTCAGCTCGACGGTTTTATTAACCGGCTCATCGACAACAGCGCCAGCGACCGTGCGCTGAACGACCGGCTCAAAGAGCTGATCGATCCAAGAGAACTAAGACAGTACTACGAAGATAACTTCCGGAAGCAAAGTAGGCTGGAGCCCGAGAGCGCATTACGTTCGGCGGCGCGCGCCACGACCGTGGTCGGGAAGATTCTCGACTCACTGTCGAAGAATCGAGGCGTGAACAATAAGTACTCGGTGTGGATTATTCGGCTGGGCCAGATCTTTTGGGGTCTGGTGGAGGTGGCGGTACCCCGAAGTTTCGCCGACCTCGTATTTCGACACTGGCTCAAGTTGGTCTATTTTCTCGAGCTGTTACTGATCGTCGGCAGCACATTGTTGCTTGCGCCGGCAGTGCAGCACTTTGCACTCACCGCTTTCGGTGTCACGGCCGCGGTCCACCTCGCAGTAGTCATCATGCGCGACTTGATTGAGAGCCGTAATCGATGGCTGAATCTCGCCAAAGCAATTGGGACGGTGTTGTTGGTGACGCTCATCGTGATTGGCGTTTTCGCATTGTCGGCGGTGCTGGGCGCGGAGTTCTCCTGGAAAGTGATGCAGACGGTGAGAAACGATCTTGTTAGTGAGTTCAACTTTGGCTTCAACTTAAAGACGTACCTGTACGGACTATCTATACTCGTCGTCTTAACTGTTTTCGTTTGGACAATTCGTACCGATTTAAAGGCTGCTTTCAAGAAGGGCAAGTAGCCGGCAAGGACACATGCCAAGTCATAGTTTTCTGCAATACGACGTATTCACAGATAAGGCGTTCTGCGGCAATCCGCTCGCGGTGTTTCCGGAGGCGAAAGGTATCAGTGATGAAAAGATGTTGCAGATCGCGAGGGAGATGAATCTGTCTGAGACGGTCTTTGTTCTCAAACCGGAGACTGAGAATGTGCTGCGGCGTCTGCGCATCTTCACCCCGATGCGAGAGATTCCGTTTGCCGGTCATCCAATTGTCGGCACGTGGACCGCACTCACCCACGAAGGTGTGGTGCCTGTACCCGATGGCGGAAATGGCTGGCAACGCATCTTTCACGAGGTTGGAATCGGTGTGTTGCCGGTCGATATTGAGTTTAAGGACGGACAGCCGGTGCAGGTGGTGATGACGCAAGGTAAGTTTGAGATCCTCGACGAGATCGACGACGGACACGAACAAGCGGAGTTGGCGCGTGCGTTGGGTATTGCACGAGAAGATCTCGACGAGAGTCTGCCAATCCAGGTGATTACGACGGGCCTTTCTTGTTTGGCAGTGCCGATTCGTTCGCTTGCTGATTTGCGCGACTGTCGTATCAATACGTCGTTGCTCGCCGAGATTTATACGCGCCACGGAGCGACAGGATGTCACGCGTTCACGCGCGAGACGTTGGAGGTCGGCGCGTCACGTGCGCACGCGCGGTTCTTTGCGCCTGCGGACAACATTCCGGAAGATCCGGCGACGGGAAGTGCGTGTGGTGCGCTCGGAGGTTATTTAATTCATCACGGCGCGTTGAACCTGGAACCGCACGGAGGCCGTTATAAGTTTGTGATCGAACAAGGCGATTTTATTCAGCGGCCCAGTCGCATCAATCTTGATGTAAAAGGCGCGGCAGGCAATGTTGAAGAGGTGAAGGTGGGTGGGCTCGCAGTGTTGGTGGCTCGCGGTGAGG
>DASZDV010000088.1:0-2557 GCA_035941575.1 Pyrinomonadaceae bacterium | reverse complement strand
GTGGAGCTTTGAGCCACTGGTGATCATCGGATTGGCGGCGTCGTTGATCTTATTCGCGGCCGGTCTGTGGCGTCTCTGGCGTGAAGCGCCGAGACATAAGTCGACGCGGATGTGGGAAGGGATTTGTTTCGCTTGCGGGTGGTTCGCATTGTTTGTCGCGTTGGTGTCGCCGCTTCACGCATGGGGACGAGTACTGTTTTCCGCACACATGACACAACACGAAGTGCTGATGCTTGTCGCGGCGCCGCTCTTAGTTCTTGGCCGTCCGCTGGTCGTTTTTCTATGGGCATTCCCGTTGAACTGGGCGCGACACGTTGGAAACATCGGCAAGATCCGTTGGGTGAATCGCACGTGGAAGGCTTTAACGATTCCACTCGTTGCCTGGTTGGTCCATGCAGTCGCTCTTTGGGTGTGGCACGTACCGCTGCTGTTTAATGCGGTGCTCGAAAACGAGTGGGTGCACACGTTGCAACACCTTTCATTTCTGATCTCGGCGCTGTTGTTCTGGTGGGCATTGATTCATGGCCCACAAGGCGTAATGGGTTACGGCGCGGCGGTGCTCTATCTCTTCACTACTTCGATTCACAGCGGCGCGTTGGGCGCGCTGATCACGGTTGCCGGATCTGTTTGGTATCCGTCGTACATCGGATTGACGAGTTCGTGGGGACTGACACCCCTTGAAGACCAGCAACTCGGTGGACTGATCATGTGGATTCCTGCCGGGTTGGTCTATTTGATTGCCGGGCTGGCGTTGTTTGCCGGCTGGTTGCGAGAAGCTGACTCGCGCGCGGCGAAGCGCGAGAGAGTTTTCTTACGTTCATGAAGAAGCTCCTGGAGATTGCACTCGGCATCGTTACGAGCGTCGGTGGCTTTCTTGAAATTGGTTCGATTGCTACTGCGGCACAAGCGGGAGCCGAGTTTTCCTTTCAACTCATCTGGGCCATTGTGCTCGGAGGCTTATGCATCATCTTTCTCGTGGAACAGGCGGGCAGGTTTGCCGCCGTGAGTGGCCGAACGCTGCCCGACGCGATTCGCGAACGTTTTGGTTTCGACTACTTCGCGTTCATGTACGTGATCCTCGGACTCGTGAGTTTGATGGTGCTTTCGGCTGTGATTGGAGGTGTTTGCGTCGCGCTCGAACTCGCTACGGGGGTTGGTTTTCAGTGGTGGGCCATTCCAGTCGCGTTTGTTGTCTGGCTCGTGATCTGGAAGGGAACTTTCGGTGTTATCGAAAAGGGTGTTTCGGTACTTGGACTCGTTACGCTTTGTTTCGTCATAGGGGCGATTCTTGTCAATCCGCCGTGGCGCCAGGTTGCAGCGGCAGCGTTGCCCTCGTTGCCCCAACACGATTCCGCGCGCTACTGGTTTATTGCCGTTTCAATTTTGGGTGCAACGATCTCGCCGTACTTGTATTTCTTCTACTCGTCAGGCGCGATCGAAGATGAGTGGAAGGAGACCCACGTCGGGATCAATCGCATCATTGCGACCGGCGGAATGACTTTCGGTAGCGTGATCTCGATCGCGGTTTTGATTCTCGCCGCAATGCTGTTGCTGCCGCGCGGAATGAAGGTTGAACACTACTCTGAGTTGCCGATGTTGCTGACTCCGGTGTTTGGCGCAAAAGGTTTCTGGTTACTGGTTGCTTCACTGGGAATTGCGTGTCTCGGCGCGGCGATGGAGATCACTTTGCAGTTGGCGTATCTGACAGCGCAAGGGTTTGGCTGGAACTGGAGTGAGAACCAGCCGCCGATTGCGGAAGCGCGCTTCAGTGCCGCTTACACTTTAATAATTGCGTTGGGAATGCTGCCGGCTTTGGTCGGCCTCGATCCGCTAACGATGACGGTGTTTTCGATGGCTGCGACTGCTGCGACGCTTCCGGTTTCAACTGTTCCATTTCTATTTTTGATGAACGACTACAGCTACGTTCGTGTGTATCGCAACAGTTGGTTCTCAAACGTCGTCGTGCTCGCGATAATCGCGCTCGCGTTCGTGCTGGCTGTTGTCACGATTCCACTTCAGATCTTTGGAGGTAGTTGATGGAACTCATCAGGGATTGTCTGGACAAACAGGTTGAGGATCGTTCCAAACGGAGGATGGGACGCGTTGATGGAATCATTCTCGTACTCGAACCGAATCGCCCGCCGCGAGTTGCTTACATCGAACTCGGAGTGACCACGTTGATTAATCGTCTTAGTGTTCGCCTGGGCCGGAGCGTGCCGCGATGGTTCAGGAAGTGGGGCATCGATCCGGAGCCGTTTCGCATTCCCTGGGGAAAACTCAAGATTGGTTTGAATACCGTGATTGCTGATGTTGAGGCGGAGAAGACTCCGGCGTTGGAGTGGGAGTTGTGGTTGCGTAAGAAAGTGATCGGACGAATTCCCGGAGCCTAAATGAAGGCGCCTAAATGAAGCGGCAGGAGATACATCTGGAGCTCGTGTTGGGGCGGCGCGTCTTTGCACTGAACGGTCGGCCTGTAGGCCGGCTTGAGGAAGTTCGTGCAGAGCTCAACAGCCGAGACCAGGCGTTTGTTTCGGAGTTCTTGATCGGCAGCTACGCG
>DASZDV010000087.1:0-6143 GCA_035941575.1 Pyrinomonadaceae bacterium | reverse complement strand
GCTGGTGACTCTCGCAGGCAACCCGGTGCTGTCAACCCCCAATGGCCGCGAGTTGGACCGAGGACTCGCGCAACTCGAGTTTATGGTTGCCATCGATCCGTACATCAACGAAACGACGAGGCACGCGCACATCATTTTGCCGCCGACGTCGTCGCTCGAGCGCAACCACTATGACGTCGCTTTTAATGTCTTGGCGGTGCGCAACACAGCGAAGTTTTCACCCGCTCTGTTTCAAGCGTCGGATGATACGCGTCACGATTGGGAAATCCTGCTCGAACTACAAGCGCGGATGCAGCACGACCGGCCGTTGCGCAAATACGCCGAACGCATGAAACGAAGCATTCGCAGGCAATTCTTCGGACCGGAAACTTTGCTTGATTTGGGTTTGCGTTTTGGACCATACGGTGGCGGCCTGAATCCGTTTGCGCAAGGACTGACTTTGCGCAAGTTGCGCGATGCCGTTCACGGTATCGACCTTGGTCCATTGATGCCCTGCCTGCCCGATCGATTGCGTACTGCCGACAAGCACATAGAACTCGCGCCTGAGGCCTTGGTGAAAGATATCGAACGCGTGAAGGATTGGGAGCGCAAACTTACCGATGTCGCATCTTACAACGGTCACCTGCTTCTCATCGGAAGGCGTCAATTACGAAGCAACAACTCGTGGTTGCACAACAGTGAGAGACTCGTTAGAGGAAATCCGGCGAAGCCGCGCTGCACACTCCTCATGCATCCGTCAGACGCGCGTTATCGCAATCTGACGTCGGGACAGGATGTGCTCGTGACGTCGAGAGTTGGTTCGATAGTTGTGCCCCTTGAAGTAACTGAAGAACTAATGCCCGGCGTTGTCAGCATTCCTCACGGTTGGGGCCACGATCGTCCGGGCAATAGGTTGGCAGTCGCTCAACAACGTCCCGGCGGAAGTATCAATGATTTAACTGACGGCGAAACGATCGACGCACTCTGCGGTACAGCGGCATTTAGTGGCACCGCAGTAACCGTTGATGCAAACACTCAGTCTGCTTCAGACTGCGACGTATCAAACACGACTTGGTCGTAACGCCACAACTTCTCGAAAAACTCGCGCGCGTGCTGTGAGTCCTGCGCGTTCACCCTCTCAACAATCTCTGAAATGCTGCGACGCCCGTCGATGGCGTCGTAGAACTCCTTTTCACGCGCGTTGATCAAGAAAAACAGGTCGTCGAACAGATGCGTTTGATTCAACAACACGCCCGCAGCGCCCGGAGGAAGCCGTTCCTGGACGCACATGGTCCACGGACGGCGAATCGGGACATACCGCAGGTAATCTTCGTCATCAAAATGGACCTTCGCCGCGTCGTTGTTTTCATTGCTTCGATGGGCCACGAAGTCGTGGTTGGTAATCAAGCCTCGCAACAGTTCCATCGCCACGTACTGTTCACGCTCCGGAAGTGCGCCGAGCCTGCCTGCATGCGGCGTTTCTGAGACGAAACCGCACTGAGGCAAGTAAGCTGCCTGCCAGTACCAACGTTTTAACCCCAAACCCGCGCCTTCGAGAAAGTCAAATAGCTGCGCCACTGAGTAGGTCCGGTCACGCGGGTTCAATACTGCGTCAACAAGGGCGTCCGCTCTCAACGAGTCGCGGGAGCCACGCAACATCGACAACAACGGATGATGTTGCGGCAACGTCTGGAGCACCGCGGTCAGATCGTTAACCTCTTGTTGAGATATGCCGACGCCGAGCTTGCGACAGTATTCCTGAAACATCGAGACGCCCGTGCGCCCGTAAGGTCCGTACACCATCAGGTACATCGCGCCGTCAGGTCTCAACACCGAACTGAGCGCGCGCAAACCCGCGTCGGGATCGACGAGGTGATGCAGCACGCCGGTAGAAACGATCAGATCGAAGGCCTGGTCCAACTCCGTGGCCTTCTCGATCGGCAGTTGGCGTGTTTCGAGATTGTCTAGATCGTACTTCTGTTTGAGACGCTCGGTGTGTTCGAGACTCGTAGGACTGATATCAATCGCAACTACGCGCGCCGCAGGATGACAGATTGCGAATTTTGCTGCCTGCCACGTGCCGCATCCCGCCACAAGTACCTCAAAATCAGCGCGGTATTCTTTGTGAGGCCAGAACAGATGGTACTCAGCACGATGTACGTTTTCGTCGCGCCACATGTCACGCGCGCGATCCAGATTTTCAAGCGGCGGCGGGTAAGGGTGATTCGTGTAGAAATCTCCGATCGCATCGACAGCACGAGCCTTGGCAGCGCTCTTGGAAGATTTGGCTTTCATGAATGGTTTCCTGGTTGAGGGAGTTTGAGGATTATACACTTCTCGCCGGTTAACTCACGCGGGCGAGTTTCCGTCTGGTGCAACCATTGTTACTGCCTCTTCAACGCGTTCAATTTCAACTTCAGGAACCTGTGTGGCAGCGGGTTCCTTTTTTCTGCGAGATCGAGTGCCGCGCGGTTTTTCAGTCAGGACGGCGCGCAAACGCCCGCTCGTATCGTGAGTCTCCCATTCACGCCAACGTAAAAGAGCGCGACGCAAGTGTTTCGTGCGCAGCTTGATGAAGTGCGTCAGCAACCACACGAGTGCAGCTACGTATTGCTCATCCTTCTGTTTTCGCGCATCGCCGATGTGTTTGCCGAGAGTCACGATCCAGACATCACAATCGTGAAGATCACCTAACGCGGATTGGATGCGCGCGGCGCGTTTCGCAGACGCAGAAATCCCACGTGTCCAGCACTGCTGAAACAGTTCCACAGCGTAACGCAAACGCTTAACTGCGATGCGCAAGTCGTGCAAAGCCTCCGCATCAAGTGGTTTGAACAAACCATTGGTCAATCTTTCAAACTCGCGCAAACGGTCCAGGATCACGGTTCGTGAGACGTCAGCAAACGTTAGCGTAGATTCCGATGAAGCAGTCGCTTTGTCCACACCCGCGTGAAACTCCGATGCGAGTTGCTTCAGCTCACTCTTCTTCAACATCGCCTTCAAATCTTTGCGCGCGCGTTCGCGAACTTCCTTTTTCTTATCGACGAACTGTTTAATTCCACTCGCCAACTTCGGTGGTGCTTGTTTCTCAATCTCCTCCAGCGCCAGTATCGCAACATCCAGATCGCGCACTCGTCCCAGTGTGTCGGCGACATCTTTGAATCTCTTTAGAGCGGGCGCGAGGTTTCGTTTGCGAACGTAAGGCAGGAAATCGCGCAGCGTGCTTCTGAGACGCCGCGAAGCGACGCGCATGGAGTGAACACCTTCCGGATCCGACCAATCAAGTGCAGCATCATGCCAGCCGTGTAGTTCTTCAAAACGCGTCACAAGCACCTGCTTTATTCCCGTCGTCGCCGGGCCGTTACACTTCATCCCGCTGATTCGTTTTGCTTTCGCCATGAGTCTCCATTACGTGCGGTGAGCTTTGTCGCGGTGAACACTAAAACTCAACGTTCGATTAAAGGCTTGTTCAAATAGCTCCCGCTTTCTCTCTATTTCCAAAAGTTCGTTTTCGCAGCTCCCTTTACAGAACAGTTCGAGGTGCAAGCGGCCGGGATTCACATGACACTGAAGATCATATATCCGACTGTCGTGGCTTCGGTCTAGCGCGTCCGCGAGTCTCACAATTCCTCCCAGATTGCAAACGATTTGCCTGTCCGCAAGGTTGAGCGCTTCATACTCCAGATGCCGTTTCCTCGGCAGCGAACCTCGATGATAACGAGCAATGTTCGCGATAACCGCGCGCTCTGCTTCAGAAAAACCGGTCAGCTCGGAGTTGGTGATTAGATAAAGTGCATGCTTTTGGTGAGACTCGTGCGCGATGTGGTAACCGATGTCGTGCAACAACGCGCCCGCGAGCATCAGAGTGCGTTGGTGGCGAGAAAGATTCTCCGCCGTCGCGAGACTGTCGAAGATCTTTTCCGCGAGCTTCGCCACTTGGCGCGCGTGACTCTCCTCATAACCAAAGCGCCGTCCGACCGCGTGCACTCCTCGCAATTTTTGATCGGCAAAATCCGGCGCCAGAGGGCGCGACTCATCTTCCCATTCGCGCATGCTGTCGATGATGACACCTTCTCTTAACGCCCAATCGCAGGTGCGAATCATGTTGATGCCGAGCGCGCGCATTGCCTCTTCGAGAATGTGGCCACCGGCGACGATGATTTCTGCTCTTTGCGCGGTCATTCCCGCGAACGCGCGTCGCCCTGCAAGGTCGAGAGTTGCGAGTTTCGCGTTCAGCGCCGACAGTTGACTGAGCGGAATGTCGGCTTCAGGAGGACGGACGGGTTGGTTGTTCGATTCGTCATCACCGTCGGCGAGTTTGCGTATGGCAGCGCCGATCGAGAGGATGGTTCCGGACGTTCCGGACGCTTGCTGCCAGCGCGCCTTGCGTAGTTCGCGGCGCGGACGTTCGAAGGCGGCATGGGCTTCCGCTTTGAGTCGCGCAAGTTGCTTTGGCCGTGGCGGATCGGAAGTGAGGTATTGTTCAGTTAGTCTGACGGCGCCAAGTCGAACGGAAAACAGTGAAATAGGATTGCCGTTACGAAACAGGGAGATCTCGGTAGAACCACCGCCGATGTCGATGTTGACGTTCGTCGCTGCTTTTAAAGAACATCCATGCGACGCGGCCAGGCCGATCAGGCGAGCCTCTTCGATTCCGGAAAGGATCTCCACGCGCAGTCCTGTCTGTTGTTCTACTTCCTTGATGAACTGTGACGCGTTGTTTGCCTCGCGCACTGAAGCAGTCGCGACGGCGACAATCGTTTCAGCCTGGTGAGTCTCGGCGATGGTCTTGAATCGCTGAATGCAGTTTATGGCTCGATCGATCGCGGCGCGCGAAAGATGGCCCTTACGAAGTGTTTCATGGCCCAATCTGACGACGTCTCTTTCGCGCGTCAGCACGGCGAACGAATCACCGTGGGCCGCGTCAGCGACCGCCAGTTTGATAGAATTCGAGCCGATATCGATCGCCGCGATTTTCAATGGCCGGCACTCTACGTAACTCTTGTTACATCAAGGTAAACAGCAACTGAAGTGAAGACACTGATACTCCTGCGTCATGCCAAATCCAGTTGGAAGGACGAAAGTCTACCTGATTTCGAGCGGCCATTGAATCGAAGAGGTAAAGAAGCCTCGGACCTCGTTGGCGGGTATTTGAAGAAGCAATTGATCGTGCCTGACCTCGTACTAAGCTCTCCCGCCGTGAGGGCTCGCGAGACAGTCGAGCGGGTTGCGAAAAAGGCGGGATGGACCACTGAGATCCGTTTTGATCCGCGGATCTACGAAGGAGGTGGTCTTGGTTTGCTGGAAGTCATCTCTCAGATCGAGAACGATCGCGAGACCGCGCTAATCATCGGACACAATCCCGGGCTCGAAGAGTTACTGATGTTGCTGACAGGTGAGGACAAGCGTCTGCCTACTGCTGCGTTAGCGCAAGTTGAAATCAAGGCAGCGAAATGGGCGACTGCCGCAGATAAACGAGCGAGACTCGTCTGGTTAATAAAGGCACGCAAACTTGCCGACAGTTGATGAGATTTCGCATATTCGAAGCGCGTTTTCTGTCGGCCTTTCAGGCCTCTATTGTTTTAATTCTATAGATCCCAGTGGCAGCGCGCTTCGCGCTCGCCACTGGCTACCTTCTGCCGCGCCTTCGCCGCTCGCCGCGGAGAATAACAAACCGCCAGCCAGCAAACGGTCGTGAACGAGAAACTCCGAAACACCTTGCTGTAACTACTCTCTTGCGCTAGATTTCACTTCGACTGCGACTCGCCTCGCAGCTTTTGACTCACACATACCATGCTAAGCGCTAACTCCATCAACCAATGGCAACAATTCCTCGATCCGGCAAAACGCTTCCCAATCATTCGCACCTTCGGCGTGACCAACGTCCTTGGACCATCACTACGTCTCTTCACCAGCCACTTATGGTTGATCACGAAGATGGTGTTCGTCGTCGTCGCGCCTTTTGAGACCTTCAAGGTCTTGAGCCTGGCGAACCCTCTCGACGAATTTCACTTACGGCTCCAGGCTTTCCTGCTCGGCGCGCTCTGTCACCTTCTCATCGCACCGGCACTCATTTACGCGTTAATGAGAATCATGCACACCGGCGTAGCGCCTGGTGTCCACGAATCGTATCGCTGGGGACTAACAAGACTCGGCAAACTGGT
>DASZDV010000086.1:0-2602 GCA_035941575.1 Pyrinomonadaceae bacterium | reverse complement strand
AATGCGTCCGCCCCGTACTCAGCCGCCGCTGAGGCCATCGAAAGCGTTGCATTGGTTGCGTCGCGCGGATTCGAATGTTTACCGCGAGCACCGGCACCCGCTATCAAAGGCTTGCGGGGAAGAGCCTGTCGCCACTGTTGCATCACAACGCGCGCCGTCGCATCGTCAAGCAGCAATCCTCTTCCGGTATGCGCCCAAACGGCAGCCCCGGCGATGGGCTGTGAACTCATGAACGCGACGTATGCTTCGTGCGCACGGCCGTGAAACCGGCCTTCACGATCGAACATCACGGGCATTGCAGGAATCAGCCCTCCTGCAAGCGTCGCTTTGAGTTCGTCCCGTGTGTAGTTCATTGCTGCATCTGCGAATCAGCCCATGTGTGGGACTGACAACAAACTGTTTTGAATCAACGTCAATGCGCCTTTCAGGCTTGGCCTAACTTCAAATGCCGACGGTCTAATCGCAATGTTGTGTGAGCGCGGCGCCAGCAAGTTTCGTTTTGTTTCCTCGACAATGATTCGTTCGATAACTCCCCAAACCTTTGTGATCTCACCGCCGATAACAACGATTTCAGGATCGAGTCCATTGACAAGGCCCGTGATTCCGATGCCGAGGTAACGAGCAGTTTCACGGACAGCTTCTGTTGCAGCCGCGTCTCCACTCTCAACCAGCTCGACCAGCTTGCGCATGGTCGAAACTCTCTTGCCGCCTGGTCCACGCAGATCTGCGTAACGTTTCAGCGTGGCTTTGTCTGAAGCGTATAGGTCCCAACAACCTCTTTGCCCGCACCGGCACTCAGGACCACTTAGATCGATGGGAATGTGTCCGAATTGACCGGCTGTATTGTTGCCGCCGCGGTAAAGGCCGCCATCGATGACGACCCCGCACGCAAGACCGGTGCTGACGCCGACATACAGCAAATTGCGAACGTGCGCATATTGCGCTTTGCCATGCCAGATCTCAGCGAGTGCTGAACAACGCGCTGAGTTGTCGATGATTACGGGAAGACCCGTTGCCTTTTCGAGTAGGTTAACGACAGGCACATCGCGCCAGGGCAGGACCACTGAGAGAAGAAATTTTCCGCTCTGATTATCGACCAGACCCGGTAAGCTCACGCCGATGCCGGGAAACTCGATGAATGAATCATGCTTGAGTTGAAGCTTGCGAATCTCCTTACCGACCTTGCTGAGGAACGACGTCGCAACGGCTCCTGTTTCGAAACTGACGCGCGAGACAATCCGATTGTTGAAGTCGCATAGCGCGAGGATCGTTTCATCGGCGCGAATGTCAACGCCGAAAAGCCCGAACCGGTTCGCGTTGAGCCGTAAAGGTGTTGGCGGTTTGCCACCGATCGGAGTGGTTCGCCCAGACCCTTCCTCGATGATGCAGGCGTCCTTTAGTAATTCGCCCGTGATGGTCGAGATCGTAGCTTTCTTTAGTCCACTAATCTTCGCGATCTCCGCGCGCGAGATAGGCTGTCGATCCGAGAGGATGCTAAGCAGGATGCGACGATTGACCAGCCGCAGCATGTCATGTCCGGCAGCGGTAACATCCGCAAGATTCGGTTTGCGTGTGAAGGTATGACGCGAAGCGCTGCTCATGATGCTCGCCGGTTATGATCCCTGTCCGCCGTAATCTTTTTCCGCGCGGAACACACCGTGTCGAGGCAATGGAGGAGCGCCTGGGGAAACGCTCTCCATTGGCCCGAGGAGGTTGCCATGCGTCTAAAATGTGAGCCGTAGTTTGGCACGAATCGATCGACGATTATCAATTCCCTCTTGCGTCCAACTGAATTGATTGCGTCCAAAGTTCGGGTTGGGGTTCACGCTGTCCGGCAAGATTACCGGCTGGCCTGACGAATTGAGCGCTACGTCGAAATCGCCGAGGTTCGCAAACTGCGTATCGAGAGGTGAAAGTAACGGATGGTTGAAGACATTGTTGAAATCTACACCCACCTCGAGTCTCGTAGTCTCACTAAATCTGAAAAACTTGCGGAGACCCAAATTCACTCCCCATGTTCCGGGCCCAATGAGAAAATTTCGCTTCGCGACGTCGGCGTTGTCGAAAACGTCAGCGCCTGTCGTCGGCACGGTGAACGCAGCCGGATTAAAAAATCTGTCGCCACTTACACCTGTATACGGATCGCCAACAACTCGCGGACGAAAAGTCGGACCAGTGAAGTCACCGACTGCATCGACAAAGCCGCTCGCTATGTTGCCAGGGAAGACCGGACTACAGTTGTTGCAAAACCAGAATGGCGTGAAGCCGGTACCGCTCTTGGCAAACATGTTCCACGAAATCTGAAAGCCACCCAAAACAGCATCAGTCGCTTTCGAGAGTGAACTGCCATACCGGCGCCCACGACCGAAGGGAACGTCGTACGTGCCATACGAGACCAGCCGGTGACGTGAAACAAACGAGTCGGTGGATAGATCCGTATCAGGATTGAACTGATTGTAAGTCGCGCCGCCGAGACTCGAATTACCGATATCGAGACCGCTCGACTTCTGATCGAGCAAAGTATACGAGACATTGAAAGTTAGACCACGAGCAAACCTGCGGTTAACTTCAACCTGGAAAGCATGCGAGCGACCGCGGCCGA
>DASZDV010000085.1:0-12300 GCA_035941575.1 Pyrinomonadaceae bacterium | reverse complement strand
GCATGATCTTCATTACTGCTGCGCCGTATTTACCGGTGGCCGGATCGTAGTGATAGCAATAGAGCAGCAAGGTATCGACCGCTGAACCGATCTTGTTTTCCGACGACTCGATCAAGCCGAGGCGCAGATCGCGCGGCGGGTAATCGATGCCGTAGTAGTAACGCGAGAGTTTTCCCTGCGGCGTGGTCACCATGATCGCGCTGGCGTGTGCAAACTGTTTCGTCTTTTCGTCGTAGCGGTAATGAAAACCGGCGGCCTCGGTGACACGCTCGATGTTTGCAGCGTCGCCGGTTAAGAAATGCCAGCCATTTGCTGCGCCATCACGCATCTTCTCGGGGAGATAATTGACGTAGACTTTCTTCTTCGACTGGGCCAACGCAGGAGTCTCGCGTGGATCAAAACTGATCGTCACAACGTCAAATTCTTTGCCGACCTGAAACGGCAACACGCGAAACGACGTGACCATGCCGTTGAGTATTTGCGTGCAGAGCATCGGACAGTCGTAATAAACAAACGCCAGCACAACCGGCTTCTTTCCGAAGTAATCGCCGAGTTTCACTTCACGCCCAGTTTCGTCGCGGAAGACGAGGTCAAGAGGCAACTGTTGATTCAATTTCTGTTCGATCTTTACTTCGCGCAAAGCGCTGGGCAGTCCGGTCGAAGGTTCTCCACTCGGAGGACGCGCGCCATAGAGTGGGGAACTTGGACCAGGAGGCGCTTGCGCGGCCACACTCGAACACGCAATCACCAGCCACACAACAACTGCTAAAAAATTACCGCTTGATCTCATTGCACTCTCTTCTCGGTCTCGCGCCCGGAGCTCGAAGCAGTCGGCAAACTGATCGCATAGTCTTCAAGCTTCGTGGGCGCGATCGCCGCCTTGGTCCGCAAACCACCGCCCGCGATGACCAGATCGATCGCCTGTTCGATAGGAATGCTCACCGGGTTTCCCGATTGATCTTTCAATTCGCCGCGCAACGCGCGCTCCCACTGCTCTTTCAGAACTCGGTATTCCGCCTGGGGAGGCTCTAATTGCAACTTTTCGACTTGTCCGTCCTGTAGCTTTACTTCGAAACCCGGCGCCGCCTGAAGACGTGGCTCCGGTGGCAGCCGTTCTGACTGTTGTAGAGCCATCGGCCCCGGCTTTCGCTCTGCTTCCTTAACGTTGAAGTAACGAAACAGTAGCCACATGCCTAACGAGATTAGGGCGGTCGCAACCGTCAACGCCACGACAAACGTGAGCACGCCGCGCACATTGATGTCGCTGGTCTCGTGCGTGACTTCGACGTTCCGAATATGCGAAACATCCGGAGTTTCTGTTTTATGACCGTCGCTTTTTTCTTTCCGTGTCATCTGTGTACATCCGTGGCCATTACCGATTCGAATTGGGGATCGTTAATAGGTATTAATGATCTTTTGCCCAACTGCCAGGCAAACAACCCAAGCCACAACCCACCAAATCCGAGAAGCGCGATAGCGTCCAACCAAATCCAGTGGTGCTCTTTGAAAGCCGGCACGAGCATCCACAGCAGATCGATCATACGCATCACTAAAATCAAAACGGCGACCAGCACCAACTTGCGCGGGTCGCGTTTGAGGTCGCGCGACAAAAGGAACAAGAACGGCGCCGCAAAGTGGAGCAACGCAATCGCGATGATGACCGCGCCCCAGGCGCCGTGTATGCGTTCGAGGTAGTAACCAATCTCCTCCGGCAAATTGCCGGACCAGATGATCAGGTACTGCGAAAATGCGAAATAAGCCCACAGCATCACCAGCGCGAGCAGCAGTTTTCCGAGGTCGTGAAAATGCAGCGGCGCTACAACGTGCTTCATCGGCTCCTCTTTCGTGAGCGTCGCCATCACTGCAATCACAAACGCCAGCGCACTCAAACTCCACGACGCGACGAAAATGAAACCGTAGATCGTCGAGAACCACTCGGGTTCCAGCGACATGTACCAGTCGATCGAGGCGAACGTTACGGCGAAAATGAGCGCCACCATTCCCGGTCCGCTCAAAAGGCGCATGCGTTTCGTGTAAAGCGCGTCGGCGGTGCGATCCTGTGCGAGCGACCAACGATTCAAAAAGAACGCGAGCGCGATCCACACGCCGAAGTAGATAACTGCGCGCACAGCGAAGAACGGCAGGTTTAGATATGGCGTCTTGAATTGCACGACCGGGTGTCGCGACACCTCTTCCTGATCGGCCCATTCGTAGACCAACGGCGCGCTGAGAATAACTGGAATAAACAACACCGCCATGATCGGCAACGTGCGCGTCGCAGCTTCGAGTACACGCCTGATGACCAGGCCCCAACCGCCACCGGTCAGGTGTTGCAGCATCAGCAGCGCGAGCGAACCTACGGCGATGCCGGTCCAGAAGGTCCATCCGACCAGGTAAGCCTGGTGGAACTGTCTGTGATCTAAAACTGCCCCGACGATTAGGGCGACAAGCATCACGCCTCCGGCTATCAATGCGCGATTGCGAAATGTTCGTGTGTTCGGAGGATTGAATGATGTGCTCATCACTGGTGTCCTCCGGCGGTTGGTGTTGCTTGCGGCGTTGGCGAAGCGGTTGCTCCGGCTGCTGGCTGAGTTTTTTGCTGGCTGAGTTGCAACGCACGAACGTAAGAGATGATGGCCCAACGATCCTGAACGGGGATTTGCGACGCGTAAGCGGGCATTGCGCCCCAGCCGTTCGTGATCGCGTCGAAGAAGTGACCCACGGGTGCCTGGCGCAAGCGATCGTCGTTGAACGAGGCAGCGCGGCGGAAGCCGCGACGCACGATCATGCCGTCGCCGTTTCCGGTCAGGCCGTGGCAAACGCTACAGAAGATCTCGTAACGTTCGCGGCCACGCTCAACCGTTTGTTTAGTGATTGGAAAAGGAAAAGTATCCGTGTCATCCGCGTAGGGATTTGTCGTACTGGCGTTAGCGGTTTGCGAAGTAGATGAAGAGTCCTTCTTGCCGGTGAACAGTTCCTTATTCGAACGCAGAAAACCGCGCGCAACCGTGCCCTCAACTGGTTGCCGGCTCGACAGCCCGTCACCGAAGAACGACGTTCCACGATACGGCTTCATCTTCGGCTGGTCCTGCATGTCACGCCGGCACGCTCCACACAACAGGAACACACCCAGCAACAGGAGGCCAATCCCTGATTTATTCCTAAACGTCAACATCGTTAACTTCGATCGCACCCAAACTCTTCAACAACTCCACCACCCGGTCGTGATCGAATTTCGGATCGTTTGCTTCCACCGCGAGGAAGAAACGGTCGCGCGTGGCGAGCGCAAAATTCGGCGTGTTGAAAACCGGGTGATATGGTTGTGGTAACTTGTTCAGCACGAGCATTCCGAGTACGGCGGCGAATGCCGCGCACAGCACCGTCATTTCAAAAGTGATCGGAATAAAAGCAGGCCAACTGTTGTATGGCTTGCCGCCCACGTTGAGCGGGTAATCGATTACTTCCATCCAGTACTGCATGAAAAACCCGCCGATGCCGCCGATCAATCCGCCAAAGAAAACGATCAGCGGTAGGCTCGTGTGCGTGAAACCGATCGCCTCCGAAAGTTCTTCGATTGGATACGGCGAGTAACCATTAATACGGCGGTAGCCTGCTTCGTAAGTCTCGCGCGCGGCGTGGACCAGATCGCTTGGATTCTCAAACTCAGCGATCACGCCGTACAGCGGTGGCGCATGACGTCGATGGTGCACGAGTGGCGGCCGAGCAGACATCCGGTTACTCCTCCACCTCCGCTTCGGGCAGGATGGTGCGCATCTCGAAGATCGAAATCATCGGCAGGAACCGGATGAACAGGAACAGCAAAGTAAAGAAGAATCCGATCGAACCGATGAACATGCCCCAATCCCACTGCGTCGGTTGGTACATTCCCCAGGACGACGGCAGGTAATCGCGGTGCAAGCTTGTCACTACGATCACAAACCGTTCCAGCCACATGCCAATGCTGACGATGAATGAAATTATCCAGAGCGCCATCAGGTTCGAGCGAATCTTCTTAACCCAAAGGAACTGCGGCGTGATGATGTTGCACAAGATCAACGCCCAGTAATAAAGACTGTAGGGACCGTGCATGCGGTTCCAGATCATGAAGCGCTCGTACTTATTGCCGCTATACCAGCCGAAGAAAGCTTCCATGACGTAGCCGTAGCCGACGATCAAGCCAGTCGCAAGCATCACCTTGGCCATGTTATGCATGTGCCGCATCGTGATGAAACCTTCGAGACCGTAAAAACGACGCAACGGAATAGTCAGCAGCAGCACCATCGCAAACCCCGCGTAGATCGCGCCCGCGACGAAGTAAGGCGGAAAGATCGTCGCGTGCCATCCGGGAATGATGCCGACAGCGAAGTCGAAACTGACGATCGTGTGCACTGAAAGCACCAGCGGCGTCGCCAGACCTGCGAGCAGCAGATAAGCCATTTCGTAGCGATGCCAGTGACGCGCTGAACCACGCCAGCCCATGGCGAGTATTCCGTAAAGAATCTGAAACGGTTTGCTGCGAGCGCGATCGCGCAGTGTTGCGAAGTCGGGGATCAAACCGACAAACCAGAACATGGCCGACACGGTCGCGTACGTTGATACGGCAAACACATCCCACATCAGCGGACTGCGAAACTGCGGCCAGATTCCCATCGTGTTTGGATAGGGAAACAACCAGTACGCCAGCCACGGACGGCCGAGGTGGAAGATTGGGTACATGCCTGCCTGCGCGACGGCGAAAAGCGTCATCGCTTCGGCAAAACGGTTGATTGACGTGCGCCACCTTTGCCTCAGCAGCAAGAGAATGGCGGAGATGAGCGTGCCCGCGTGACCGATTCCGATCCACCAGACGAAGTTGAGAATGTCGATGCCCCACGCGACGGGCACATTGACGCCCCACAAGCCGATACCGACGAACACCAGGTTGGTGATCGTCAGCAGCATCAGTTGGAAGAGGGCAAACGAGATCGCAAAACCAAAAAACCATGCCAGCGACGTCTTTCGTTTCAAGACGATCGAGCTGATCTTGTCGGTCACTGAGGCGAACGTCAGGCCGGGATCGATCACCGGCGCTGTCGAGTGCATCGGACCTTCGGCGTATGGTTCTGGCGTTTCTTCGGCCACGGATTTAACCAATTTCCGGGTTCGGGTTCTTCAACTGCGACAAATAAGTCGTGCGCGGGCGTGTGTTCAATTCACCAAGCACCGAGTAGTTCCGTTTACTGTCTTTCAGCTTCGACACGCGACTGTTCGGATCGTTGATGTCGCCAAAAACGATTGCTTCGGTCGGGCAAACGGCCTGACACGCTGTCACGATCTCGCCGTCACGAACTTTTCTGTCTTCCAGTTCCGCTTGAATCTTTGCGTTTTGAATTCGCTGCACGCAGTAAGTGCACTTCTCCATCACGCCGCGGCTGCGCACGGACACGTCAGGGTTGCGCATCAACTGATAAGTCGGTGTGTCCCAATCTTGGTACAGGAAGAAATTGAAGCGACGGACCTTGTACGGGCAATTGTTTGAACAGTATTTAGTGCCCACGCAGCGGTTGTAGACCATGTCGTTCAACCCTTCAGCGCTGTGCACAGTGGCGTGGACCGGGCACACCGGTTCGCACGGCGCGTTTTCGCAGTGCATGCACGGCACGGGCATGAAGTTGGTGCCTTCCGGCTGATTCGGATCGAAACCTTTGAAGTAAGTGTCGACGCGAATCCAGTGCATTTCACGACTACGGGTAACTTCAGTCTTGCCGACGACAGGAATGTTGTTTTCAGACTGGCAGGCTATCGTGCATCCGTTACAGCCGATGCAGTTGTTTAAATCGATTGCCATGCCCCACGCGTAGTTCGGCGCGTTCTCAGTCTGGTTCTTGTAGTTGTATTCCGGATAGATCGTCGGGTGTTCGTGCTCGTCGTGTTGTTCGCCATGCAGAAACTCTTCGAGTGTTTCCGAGCGAACGACATCGCGCGGCTCGGTGCTGAATCGTGGATCTTCGAGATTGAAGTGAAGCTGCGTGGTCGCGAGCACGTGCTGCCCGGTGACGCCGCGGACCTGAATTCCTGTACCGGCCCACGGCGCGTATGAAGTGCGAATCGAGTAAGCGTCGAAACCGACTGGGTGGTCCGCCGAGCCACTGCCAACGCGACCGGCGAGTCGTCGACCGTAGCCGAGGTGCACAGTGATCACACCGTCAGGCTGTCCGGGCATGATCCATACCGGCGCGCGCACAGTACGGCCCTGCTGATCGACGAGATCGATTGTGGGAACGTAGTTCTCGCGGCCCTTAACTGCATTCTGTTGCTTCCAGCCGCCGGTAATCGCCTGCGCGGAGTTCGGACTGAGGACGGCGACGTTGTCCCACGTAATTTTCGTTAGCGGTCTTGGAAGTTCCTGAAGCCAGCCGTTGTTTGCGAAGCGCCCATCGTAAATCGCTGGGTCCGTGCGAAACACAATTTCGAACCCGGCAGCACTGTTTGTAGCAGTTGGTGGATTTGAAGAAACGCTTTGTAGCGAGAGGGTCTTTGTTGGGAGCGCCGAGTTGGGGATAAAGCCGTCGTGAAGCGATTGGCGCCACCAATTTTCAAAATCAGCCACGGATTGTGTGCTTTGTTCACTTGTGGCTCCGATCTGTGTTCGTTCTTGCTGCCAAAAAGCGCGAACGATGTCATACGGACGGCGGTCGTACTGGTCCGAAAACACGGCGAGAAATTCGAGCGCGGTTTTGCCTTCGTAAAGCGGTTCAATGAGCGGCTGAACGATCGAGACTGTGCCGTCATATGAACGCGCATCGCCCCACGACTCGAGATAATGCGCGGCCGGCACGTGCCAGTGACACAACTCGGTGGTTTCGTCTTTGTACTCGCTGAGGTGAACGCGAAGCTTTGCTTTCTGAAGACGATCGAAATTCAGCTTCAGATCTGCCGGCGAGTTGTAAACGGGATTACCACCGACGATTACGAGCAGTTCAACTCGTCCCGCATCGATGTCGTTAACGAGATCCTGTAGCGACTGTCGCTGATCAACCGAATTCACTTCCAGCGAATCGGAATAGAAAACCGTCTTGCCGGCGTTGCCGAGCGCGTCGTTCATCGCGTGGGCCATCGCGTGGACGATCGGAGGTTGACCGTCACCGGCGATCACGACGCTCGCGCCTTTGTGTTGCTGAAGGTCTTTAACGAGCGGACCAATCCATGGAAAACCGTCTGCCGTTCCTCCGCTCGAGATCGTTCGAACGAGGCTTTCCATCTGGCTTGGTTTCACAACCCAAGTGTGGTCCGCCATCGCGCCGGTGTTCGACGGCGTCGTCTCAATCACGTAAAGACGATTCATCTCGCGATTGTTTTCGCTCACGCGCCGGCGAGCAATGAAGTCGCGCGCATAGCGCAAGTAAGCGGGGTGTGCCGAAAGGAAATCGGAATCGAGCGAGAGAATGCGTTGCGCGAGATCAAACCGGTAAGTGATGTTAACGGGCTGTCCAAAGGCAGCCACCGCGCCAGCGCGAGCGTTGTCACGATTCGCCGGTTCGTACTGATGCCACTTCGCTTGCGGAAGCGCAGTCAACAACTCTTTCATCTGCGCTCCCAGCGCCGGCGAAATGATCATTTCCGTCAGGAAACGAATTCCAGAGCCCTGTTTCGGCCGTTGCTCGTCGAGCGCCGAACGCATTTCGCCGACAAACGCAGTCCACGTGCGAATGTCTTCGCGATAGGTAAGCGTTTGCGAGCGATCCGGATCGTAAAGACTCAGAATTGAAGCCTGCGAAAAGATGTCGGTCGCACTCGAGCCACGCGGATCGCGATATGGATCTTCACCGGGAAAATCACCCGGCCGATTATTGGGATGATCAGGATTGCCTTCTACCTTTGTGGGGCGCCCTTCGTTGCTACGCACCAGAATCGGCGTCGCGACACCCAACAGCGGCGCAGCCGTGGCAAAGAAAAGCGCCTTTCCGGGAACGTGGTCCTCAGGTTGTTTGACGTAAGGAACGATCTTCTCCGGTGGTTGAAACACGCAACCACTGAGGCCCGCGAGCGCGAGCGAGGCGCCCATCAACTTCAGAAACGTGCGACGTTCGACCGGATCGTCCCAACCTTCCGCCTGTTGCGGAAACTCACGCGCTACAAACTCCCGAAACACCGGTGTGTCGGCCAGTTCATCCAGACTTCGCCAATACTTCTTACCTGCGCGCGGCTGCTCGCTATCTTGCAAAGCGAGAATGTGGTCGCGCAAAAGTTTGAAGTTTACGTGACGCGTGCTATCGGTCATCGCAATCTACCGTTGGCTAACGGTGACAAGTAGAACAGCTAGTCAAAACTTCTTTGCCTTGAATTCGATACTCCGCCTTTAGTCGAAAACCGTCATTCAGTTGATCGTGGCCCTTGTTCTCAGGCCGCCATGTCATGTCGAAGATTCGGTCTTTCGGTCGCACAAATCTTTCCGGCGCACGGTGACACTCGAGACACCATTCCATCTGGAGCGTCGCAGCCTGATACATGATCGGTTGATCATCGACGCGACCGTGACACGTCGAACAACCGACGCCTTTCTTTATGTGAATGCTGTGGTTGAAGTAGGCGTAATCCGGAAGGTCGTGAACGCGAATCCACTCGAGCGGCTTGCCGGTGCGAAAACTTGCGCGCACTGGTTCGAGATACGGACTGTCGGCCCAGATCTGCTTGTGGCAGTTCATGCACGTCGTGGTTGACGGCATTCCCGCTGATGCTGCGGTTTCTACTGACGTGTGACAGTAGCGACAATCGATTCCATCGTCGCCGACGTGATGTTTATGACTGAACTGGACGGGTTGCTGACGTTCGACCCATTGGCCCGTATTCCATGAAGAACGGTTCAACTCAACTGCCACCCACAAGGCGGCGAGGATGATGAAAACCGCGCCGTAGATAGTAATCTTCGCTAAAGCATTAGTGCTGTGGTGGAAGATTTGTGGCATTGGAAGCCACGCACTTTACCAAATAGTGCATGATTTTCAAATGGGCCACAGAACTGTGAGAGTTATGTTTCTCCGGCGTCACGCGCTAATAGCGCAACCCCGATTGTGGCGCCGTCGAGGCCAAGTTTGGCGGCGACGATTTGAGTGGCTTCAAAACATGGTTGAAACGCGCGGCGCTTCACTTCGCGGATGATCGGATCGAGGATTAGCTGCCCTGCGTCCATAACACCGCCGCCGAGCACAATTCGTTCGATATTCAACAGATTAATGACGCTGGCAACGCCGGTGCCGATGTATTTTCCGGTCCGTTCGATCATCATTGCCGCGAAGTCGTCGCCTTCACGGGCTTCGTGGGCCAGGTCTTCAGCCGTGAAGTTTTTGTTGAGGGCCAGACGCGACAATGACGAGGTCGAGTCGCGATTCAGGCGTTCGCGGGCACGACGCACGATACTCGGCCCGGAAGCGACTGTTTCTAGGCAGCCCGTGTTGCCGCACACGCACTCGAGTCCTTCAGTGTCGATGGTGATGTGTCCGACTTCGCCCGCAAACCCGGATGCGCCGGTCCAAAGTTTCCCGTCAAGAATAATCGCGCCGCCGATTCCGTTGCCGATCATCATGTAAAACAAGTTCCGGCTACCGCGGCCTGCCCCGACTTTGAACTCGCCGTACGCGGCGGCGTTTGCGTCGTTTTCCAGCTCGACGCGAAGGCCAGTGGCGCGTGTCAGCTCGCCGTGGAGGTCTTCGACCATAGTTGGCGGCAGGTATCGCGAATCCACTACACGGTCGGTTTGGCGGTTAATCAGGCCGGGAAGTGCTACGCCAAGAGCGGCGACGGTTCCGAGTGCAGGACGTAGATCGCTCGCGATTGTCGCCAGTTGCGGAACGATATTCTCCGAGGAAACCTCAGCTTCACGACGCTCCACGATGCGGCCCTGATCGTCGACCAGTGCAGCGCGGATGTGGGCGCCCGAGATATTAATCCCGATGAAGTTTTTTCGCGGAGTAGTCATATGAACTAGCCTGGGAGTAGAATTGTGCCACAAGACGGCACAAAAAACACAAAGTGCTCATGGAGATTAAGTCCATTCTTCTGCCGACGGATTTTAGCGAGTGTGGAAATTACGCGCTCTCCTATGCCGCGTCGCTGGCGCGAAGGTTTAAGGCTTCTATTATTTGCGTAAACGTAATCGAGCCGATTGTGCCTACCGTAGGGTATTCGGGCATGACGGAGCCGCTGCCAATTGCCGATATCACTGAACAACTTGAAGACTCCGCTGAACGCGAGCTGCCGAAACTCGCCGAATGTGACGAGTGTTCAGGATTGGATGTCGAGGAACTGGTCGTGCACGGTGAGGCGGCTTCCGAAATTGTCCGAGTCGCCGCAGAACGAAAGGTGGATTTGATAGTAATCTCCTCGCATGGACGAACCGGTCTGGGCCGAATTCTCTTTGGTTCGACCGCGGAGTCTGTTGTGCGACATGCACCGTGTCCGGTTTTGGTAGTAAAACCCCCGCAGCCGGAAGAATCTGAACAGTAGTCAATAGTGTCCCCTCCAGTTTATCCTTTGACCCGCCAGTGACTGACGTTCGTTCCCAAGCTTTCATAGTCTTGAGTTTCAGGACCTTGGTTTTTTCATGCACCTCGACTTTCTCTACGAACTACTAGGTCAGTACGGGCTATACGCAGTTCTTATTCTCGTGATGCTGGAGGGTGATATCACCCTTCTCATCGGCGGAGTTCTGGCTCACAGCGGTTTTTTCGGTCCGAACAGTTTTGCCTGGCTCCTCCTGTGGGCGACTTTAGGCGGATGTTTGAGCGACAACCTCGCCTATCTCGCCGGACGCGCGTTTCGCGAAGGAGTGAGGGAATTTCGGTTTTACCGCGCGGCCAAGCCGAGGCTGGAAAAGCTGACGCAAAAGTTTGGCCCGCTTTCAATCTTTCTTTCCAAGTACATTTACGGACTGCGTTGGGCAGCGTGCGTTTTTTATGGTGTTGGACGCATGCCTTACCTGCGGTTCGTTATCGTTTCGTTTTTCAGTTGTTTTCTCTGGGTTTTCATTCTCGCAGGCGCGGGTTATTTCTTCAGCGGCGCCGTGATGGGACTGATCGGCGACTTTCAGCGGCTTGGAAAAGTGCTGCTGGTGATCGTGGTTCTCGGGATCGTTGGCTTTTACCTCGCCGAGAGGTTTTGGCTGTCGCCGAAAATGGAAGAGGCAGATCCGGAGCGTCTGCAGGAGCTGGAACACGCGGCTGCCGAAAAACTTCAGGATCTGCGAGAAGAAATCCAGGAACACATCCCTTTCACTCACCGCGCTGAGGAAAAGAAACGCATTGCCAAGCGCGAAGGGGATGGCGATTAGAATTTAAAATGTTAAATTGAGAAAAATGATTATTGAATCTTCAGCACCTCCGCGAGTTGACCTGGCGGGCGGGACTATCGACATCTGGCCGCTTTATCTTTTCCACCCCGGCGCCACCACAGTCAATTTTGCACTTTCACTCTACGCGCGCTGCCGGATCGAAACGCGCGACGATGGTCGCATCGTTTTGGAGTCGCGCGATCGCAAGGTGTCGTTTGAAACGCATCTTTCGGCACTCGAGGATTTACTGCTCGAAGAGCGGCTCGAACTGATTTCGAAACTCGTTCACTTCTTCAAACCAACAACAGGCTTTCATCTCGTCGCCGAAAGCACGGTACCTGCGGGCGCGGGATTGGGTGGTTCGTCGGCACTCGCGATTGCCTGCATCGGCGCGTTGAATCGTTTGGTTGGAAACCGTTACGACGAACGGAAGTTTGTGACGATTGCAGCGAATGTCGAGTCGACGGTGATCAAAGTGCCGGCTGGTTTTCAGGATTATTATCCGCCGCTGTACGGTTCGGTTTCCTCCGTGCACTTTCGGCCTGATGGAATCGAACGCGAGCATCTGGAGATCAACACAGAGGAGTTGGAACGGCGCATTGCGATCTGCTACACGGGCGAGCCGCGGCTTTCGGGCATCAATAACTGGGAAATCTACAAGCGTCACATTGACGGCGATGCCGGGTTGTTTGAGTTGTTCGAGGGCATTCGTGATTCGGCGCGGAACATGCGCGAGGCGCTTTTGGCTGATGATTGGACGCGTGTGGCGTCGATCATGAAACAGGCTTATCCGAATCGAAAACGACTGGCGCCGACGATTACGACGCCGCAAATGGATATGCTCGTCGAGAAGGCGCTCGCAAATGGTGCGGAAGCTGCGAAGGTTTGCGGTGCGGGTGGGGGTGGATGTATTGCGTTTCTTTGCGCCGCGGGGCGGCGTGCGGATGTTGAAGCTGCGCTGGCGGCCGAAGAAGGCGCTGAAGTGTTGAGTTGGA
>DASZDV010000084.1:0-4909 GCA_035941575.1 Pyrinomonadaceae bacterium | reverse complement strand
CCTTTTCCCTGCTCGCGATTTGCCGTTATAATGCACCCACTTAAACATGCCATATTTAAAGCCCGAACGTCCGGAAAAGGTTAGCGCGCCGTCGTTGAAATCCAGCAAGCTACGAGGTGAACGCCTCGTTTGTCTAACCGCTTACGACTACCCAACTGCGCGCCTCCTTGATGAAGCCGGAATCGACGTCATTCTGGTTGGCGACAGCCTCGGAAACGTGGTCCTGGGTTACGGCAACACAGTGCCGGTGACGCTCGATGAAATCCTGATTCACTTGAAAGCCGTTCGGCGCGCTGTGCAACGCGCGTTGTTGGTGGCGGACATGCCTTATGGAACGTTCCACACGGGCGAGGACGAAGCAGTCAAAAACGCTTTGCGGCTGGTGAAAGAAGGTGGCGCGGAAGCAATCAAACTCGAGGGCGGACACAAGCGCGTACAGTTGGTCAAACGATTGGTCGACGAAGAGATCAGCGTGATGGGCCACATCGGGCTGACTCCGCAGTCGATCAATCAACTCGGTGCTTATCGTGTTCAAGGCAAGACACCGAAAGCGGCGCAGCAATTGATCGACGACGCGAAGGCGCTGGAAGATGCGGGAGCGTTTGCTGTGGTGCTCGAAGTTGTGCCCCGCGAGATCGCGAGGATAATCACTGAAAGCATCAACATTCCAACGATCGGAATCGGCGCCGGAGCACACTGCGACATTCAGGTGTTGGTCCTGCACGACATGCTCGGTCTTTCATTTGGCAAGCAGGCTCGGTTCGTTCGGCCGTACGCAAACCTTCGCGACGTGATCACCGATGCAGTTAGCAGGTATGCTGACGACGTGAGAAACGGCACTTACCCGTCGGAAGCGGAATCGTATGCGCTGCCTGCCGAGACTGCTGAAGCACTTGAGATTCACAGCCCCACGAGAGACTCTAAGGCCGAGAAGTCCTAAGCCATCCTCAAATCTATGGAGATCATCAATCGCCGTCAGCGCATGAGTTCCGTCGCGCGCAAAATCCGCCGTGAACAGGATCGCACTGTTGGCCTGGTCCCGACGATGGGTGCACTGCATGAAGGCCATCTGAGTTTGGTGCGTGAAGCGCGACGGATGTGCGACGTCGTAGTCGTGTCGGTGTTCGTCAACCCAACGCAGTTTGGTCCAGGTGAAGACTTCGAACACTACCCGCGCGATCTAACGAAAGACACTGCGCTCTTGACCGATTACAACGTCGATTACATCTTCGCGCCCACGGTCGAGGAGATGTATCCCAAGGGCTCTTCTACGTACGTCAATGTCGAAGGACTTTCGGATCAGCTTGAAGGTTCATCGCGGCCGGGACACTTTCGTGGCGTTGCAACTGTAGTCACTATTCTATTGAACACGGTGCGGCCCGACTTTGCGTTCTTCGGACAGAAGGACGCGCAACAGGCGCTGGTGATCAAACGACTGGTCAAGGATTTGGCTTTTGATACCGAAATCGTTGTGTTGCCGATCGTGCGTGAAGACTCCGGTCTCGCGATCTCCTCACGTAATCTCTATTTGACGTCTGATGAACAGAACTCGGCGGCGGTAATTCATCGCGCGCTGAAGCAGGGCAAACAGGCTTTCAAGGAAGGCGAGCGCAGCGCGAACAGAATCGCGGACGTAATTCGGTCGACTATCGAAACAGAACCGCGCGCACGTTTGGATTACGTGAGCGTCACTGACGCCGAAACTTTGGAACCGGTCGAGAGAGTCGACGAGCGGCCAACGCTCATTGCCGTTGCGGCATACATCGGCAAGACGCGTTTGATCGACAACACCATCTTGAATAAAGTGAAGAAGAAGGACGCCGCCCCGCAGTAAATTTTGCCGCAAAGATGCACAAAGAGGGCAAGAAGGCAGTGGAAAAACCTTTTGTGCTTCTTTGTGGCTAGACTTTTTAATGAACAGTAAGAGACAGATACGCTTTCGTCTTAACGGTGAAGAAACCGAAGTAGCTTTTGCGCCGCATAAGACGCTGCTCGAAGTGTTGCGTGAAGACCTGAATCTCACCGGCACGAAGCATGGGTGTGAACTCGGCGAATGCGGCACGTGTGCCCTGCTGGTCGACGGCCGTTCGATACTTTCATGTTTGATGCTCGGTCTCGAAGCGGAAGGCCGCGAAGTGAAAACGATTGAAGGAATGGCAAACGGTGCAGAGCTGCACCCGTTGCAACAAACGTTCGCCGATCTCGGCGCTGCGCAGTGTGGTTACTGTTCGCCGGGTTTTCTGCTTGTCGCTGAGGAATTGTTGAAGAAGTCTCCGAACCCGTCGCGTGCGGAGATCCAGGAAGCGCTTTCAGGAAACTTGTGCCGCTGCACGGGCTACATCAAGATTTACGAGGCAGTGGAACTTGCCGCGGCGCGCATGCGTGGTGAGTCTTATGAACTGCCGAAGGAAAGTATCTACGGCCTCGACTAGAGGTTTCTGTGTAATCTGTGGCTAACAAACTCAACGTTATAGGAAAGCCTTTTCGTAAAGTCGATGCGCGGGCGAAGTGTGTGGGCCAAACCAAGTTTGCCGACGATATCGTGCTGCCGCGGATGTTGTTCTGCAAAATTCTGCGTTCGCATTTACCGCATGCGTTGATTAAGAAGGTCGACGTCTCGAAAGCGCTTGCGATGCCGGGCGTCTTTGCTGTTATCACTGGAAAAGACCTGCCGATTTCGTACGGTATTCTGCCCGTCAGTCAGGACGAGCACGCGCTCTGCATCAACAAGGTGCGTTTCGTTGGCGATCCGGTTGCGGCTGTTGCTGCAATCGATGAAGACACTGCGTTTGACGCGATGAACGTGATCGAGGTCGAGTACGAACCGCTCAACACGATCTCGAGCATCGAAGAAGCGGTGTTGATCGATGAGCCGCGTATTCACGAGTACGGCGATGGCGGCAACGTTCATAAGAAAGTCTCGCTTGAGTTTGGCAACGTCGAGGACGGATTTGCAGAAGCAGATTTGGTGCGTGAAGACGTCTTCTTTTACGAGGGCAACACGCACCTGCCGATGGAACAGCACGCCGCAGTCGCCCACTACGACGCGGATCAGAAGCTGACGCTGTGGAGTGCGACTCAAACACCGCATTACGTTCATCGCGCGCTTGCGAAAGTGTTGGAGATGCCGGCGAGCCATATTCGCGTCATAGCGACGCCAAACGGTGGTGGATTTGGCGGTAAGAGCGATCCGTTTAATCACGAAGTCGCTGTTTGTAAGCTCGCGATGATCACGGGACGTCCGGTGAAAGTCACTTTAACGCGCGAAGAGGTTTTCTATTGCCATCGCGGACGCCATCCGGTGTTGATGAAAGTGAAGACCGGCGTGAAGAACGACGGCGCGATCACTGCGATGCACTTCCAGTCCTTTCTCGACGGCGGCGCGTACGGGAGTTACGGCGTTGCAAGCACGTTCTACACGGGCGCGCTGCAAACCGTGACGTATGAAGTGCCGCGTTATAAGTTTCAGGGACTGCGCGCGTTTACGAACAAACCGCCGTGTGGTCCAAAGCGAGGCCACGGTACGCCGCAGCCACGCTATGCTTTGGAAGTTCACCTCGACAAGATCGCGGAACAATTGCGAATCGATCCGGTCGACATCCGTCGCAAACATTTAGTTGCGCCGAACTCCGTCACGGCCAACTACCTGCGCGTCGGTAGCATGGGTTTGGATAAGTGCATTGACAAAGTTGTCGAGGGTTCTGACTGGAAGAATCGCTTTTCGGGTTGGGATCCGGACCATCGCAAACTTCCGTTTGGCAAAGGAATCGGCATCGCGTGCAGCTCTTACATCTGCGGCGCGGGGCTTCCGATCTACTGGAACAACATGCCGCAATCGGGTGTGCAACTGCGGCTCGATCGGCAAGGCGGCGTTTGCGTGATGTGCGGCTCGATAGATATCGGTCAGGGTTCGGATTCAATTCTCGCTTACATCGTCGCGGAGATTCTTGGGATCGATCCGTTTGATATTCGTGTGGTCACTGCGGACACGGATCTGACGCCGGTTGATCTTGGCAGTTATTCCAGCCGCGTCACGTTGATGACCGGCAACGCCTCAATTCAGGCGGCAGAGCGTGCGCGTGAGTTGTTGGTGATGGCAGTGGCGGAGAAGCTTGGTGTTCCGATTGAGAACCTGTCGCTGGCCGAACGCCGCGTGTTCGACGTCGAGAATCCGGAGCTCGGTGTTTCGTTTGCTGAAGCGGTCGTGTTGGCGGAGTCGAAGTTTGGCACGATTGGCACGGTCGGGTCGTACACGCCGCCTCGTTCGCCGGGTAAGTACAAGGGATCGGGTGTTGGACCATCTCCCGCGTACAGTTATTCCGCGGCTGTCGCTGAAGTTGATGTGAATCCCGACACGGGAATCGTGACTGTCGAACGAGTTTGGATCGCGCACGATATTGGCCGCTCGATAAATCCCGTACTCGTGATGGGCCAGGTTGAAGGCAGTGTTTACATGGGTCTCGGCGAGATTTTGATGGAGGAGATGACGTATCGAACTAATCGAAACGTCGTGCACAAGTTTCCGTCGCTGCTCGAGTACAAGAGTCCAACGACGATGGAAATGTGTGATGTAAAGACGTACCTCATAGAAGATCCGGATCCGAATGGTCCATACGGCGCGAAGGAAGTGGGCCAGGGACCGCTGTTGCCTGTTCCTCCGGCAGTCGCTAACGCCGTTTACGACGCGGTAGGCGTGCGCATCGACGAAGTCCCAATAACACCCGAAAAGGTAATGCGTGCTCTTCGTGAAAAATCACGCGGCCGAGACGGACGCTACGGCCCCGACTCCGTCCCCCCGGTCTCCTGGCCCGACCCCCTGCGCGTCCTTACGCCGGCCGAAGGCGGCGACGGCACCGAGATGCCGCACGTGGCCGTGCATTCCTAAAAACGATCATGATGCGATTGCCCA
>DASZDV010000083.1:0-4003 GCA_035941575.1 Pyrinomonadaceae bacterium | reverse complement strand
GCCCAGCTCCTCCTTGCTGACATCCTCATGCGTCACGGTCTTGATCACATCAGGCCCCGTGATGAACATATAAGAGGTGTCCTTGACCATGATGTTGAAGTCAGTGATCGCGGGACTGTAAACGGCGCCACCCGCACAGGGGCCCATGATGCAACTGATCTGCGGCACGACTCCGCTTGCGAGCGTGTTACGCAGGAAGATGTCGGCGTAACCACCCAGACTCACAACCCCTTCCTGAATGCGCGCGCCGCCCGAATCATTTAAACCAATGATCGGCGCGCCGACTTTCATCGCGAGATCCATCACTTTGCAGATCTTTTCGGCGTGTGTCTCAGAAAGAGAACCACCAAACACAGTGAAGTCCTGCGCAAAGACGAAAACGTTTCGGCCATCGATCAGGCCATGGCCGGTGACGACGCCATCGCCGGGATAGATCTGTTTCTCGAGTCCGAAGTCTGTCGAGCGATGGACGACTAACTTGTCGAATTCTTCAAAAGTGCCGTCGTCGAGGAGAAACTCGATTCTCTCGCGCGCGGTCATCTTCCCGGCGGCGTGTTGTTTCTCGACGCGCGCAGTACCTCCGCCTTCTTCGGCTTTAGCACTGCGCTCGTGGAGCGTGGCTAACCGTGATGCAGTGGGTCGCAATTTCGAGGGTTTGGGTTGTTGTTTACTCATTAAATGGAAACGCTCTGGTTGTGATTAGACCTAACAACTCGTGAAGCGCCTGCCGCGCGTTCAGCTGAACTTCGGCTGTGTACTCGTGAGCTTCGAAGTCCTCCAAGTCCAGTATTCGATATGAGAAGTCCGGCTCGACCAGTACATCGATGTCCAGATCAACGTAAGTGAGAACGGCGCCATCAAAAACCGGCGGCTGGTTCACGTTACAGTAAAACCGGGGAAAAGAGTGATCGGGATTGCTAAACCGAAAGACGTTGTACCAGCGATCGAGCCAGTAGTACTCCTTACTGATCGTTCCTAGAGCGATCGTGCCGAGAAGATCGTGCGTGATCTCCTCGTCGAATACCGCGTCAAGGACTATCAGTGAACCATCCTGTTCAGCGACCCGTGCGCGCCAGCGTCGATGTTCACTGCCGTCGTATTTCAAAACTCGAACAACGATCTCCTCGCCGCCCGTTGTTCGATTATTCTCGGCCACTCATTTTCTACCACTCATTTTCTACCACTCTTCGCCCAGTCAGCCAGGAATTGGGCCTGTCCCTTGTCTGTCAAAGGATGATTGAACAACTGATCGATGACTTTGAACGGCATCGTCGCGATGTCGGCGCCCATACGCGCCGCTTCGATCACATGAATCGGATGTCGCAAGCTCGCCGCAAGCACTTCAGTTTTCCACGCATAGTTCTGATAGATCTCGATGATGCTTTGCAGCAGCTCGAGACCGTTCTCGCCGATGTCATCGAGCCGGCCGAGGAACGGACTGATAAACGAAGCACCCGCTTTCGCGGCGATGATTGCCTGCGCCGGCGAGAAGCACAACGTGACGTTAATGCGAATGCCTTCGTCGGACAGATGCCGCGTAGCTTTTAAACCATCTCTTGTCAACGGACATTTAATGACCACATTGGGCGCGATCTTCGAATACTCCTTGCCCTCACGGATCATTCCGTCTATGTCCTGACTCGTCACTTCCGCCGACACTGGCCCTTTAACGATCTCGCAGATCGCCGCGATGTGCTGTTTGAAATCGACGTTACCTTCTTTCGCAATCAAGGACGGGTTCGTCGTCACGCCGTCCGCAAAACCGAAAGAAGCTGCTTCGCGGATCTCGTTGAGATTCGCCGTATCAAGAAAGAATTTCATGACCTAACTCCTGTCATCTATAACCTGATTCCTCAGAATTCCTACCCCCGCGACTTCCACCTCTACTGAGTCACCGTGCTTCATTTTGGAAACGCCCGCCGGCGTTCCGGTCGCAATCAAATCGCCGGGATACAGAGTCATGATCTCAGAGATGTATCGAATAAGAAAGGCTACAGGAAACGCCATGTCGGCGGTGTTGCCTTGTTGTTTCATTTCACCGTTAAGACGTGTCGTGACACTGGCGTTTGTAGGATCGAGCTCCGTTTCGATCCACGGGCCAACGGGGCAAAACGTGTCGAACGATTTACCACGCGTGAACTGTACGTCTTTACGTTGCAGATCGCGCGCGGTGACGTCATTCACGCACGTATACCCAAACACATAATCCATTGGATTTTCATCCGTACGCAGCTTGCGGGTAACACGGCCAATCACCACTCCAAGTTCACCCTCGTGTTCGACCTGCTGCGACGACTGCGGTATTTCGATTTCGTCTTCAGGTCCGATCACCGCCGACGGAGCTTTCAAGAACAACAGCGGCTCGTCAGGCATTTTGTTGCCCAGTTCCGCGGCGTGCTCGCGATAGTTTCGCCCGACACAGACGATTTTTGACGGAGCGACTGGTGCGAGTAGTTTTACTTCGGCGATTGGGAAGCTCGTGACGGTTTCGGCGGCCGTGGCGGGATCGAAGTTAAAGTCGGTTGGGAGAGGGAAGACGGCGGATCCGCTCACGGATGCATACCGCGCGCCGTCCAAACTCCTGTGCAAAATCCGAGCAACTCTCATAGAAACTCTGCCGAGCTATGGAACTGTTTCCGATGCCACCTCGGACGGCGGACTGATATTTCCCGCCTGATCGACGGCAACGATGTAGTAGTAATAAGTCTTGCCTGACTCGACTCTCTCGTCGCGATAGTTCGTCCGCGTCAACAACTCCGCGTTCAGCTTGGTCCAACTCGGCTTCGGCAAATTGGGATCGGTCGAGCGATAGATGTTGTAGCCGGCTATATCCGTCTCCTTATTTGCAGCGAAGAAGATGGCGAGACGGCCGAAGGACGGATCTGGCGCGATGCTGGGTCGTTCGGGAGGCGCCGGAGCGAAGACATCTCGCGGCTGTGCGGGCACTGAATTCGAATTGAGACTCTCCACCTGCGCGCCTCCTGTACCCAGCGACACCGAACGCACGACATAACGATAGTCGTTCCCAAACTTGAAGTTGCGATCCACGTAAGTAGTGCCGGAAACAAGATCTGAATTGATCGACGTCTGACTGGGTTCGTTTTGCGACTCGTCCATGCGGTAGACGTTGTAGCCGAGCAAGTTTACAGGCGTCGAACCGTCGATGTTTGCTGCCGGCGGTTGCCACGTGATCGTGATTGCGTCTTCGGCAAGTTTCGGTAGTGATTGAAGCACCGGCGGCCGTGCGATACGCGCGGCGGGTTCAATTGCAAGGAAGTTTGAAAACGCCGCGCGCTGACCGGAGGCGTTGACGTAACGAATAGCGTAACGCAGCCGTGTCGGTTGGCCTCCGAGTTCGAGCACATCGCGATACGTCAGTGTGTCGCCCGCGTTTTTGATCTGTTCGTACGTGATGGAGCCTACAACTGTTGCCCGCGCAGCAAACTCTTCTTCGGTGAGTGCCAGCGGCGTGCCGGGCTTCTCCGCAAGGCGATACACGTCGATGCGCCTGATGCTCTGCACGCTGCTGTCGGGCGCGTTTCGCTGCGGCGCGGGCCAACTAAGGATCACCTCGTTTCCTTGTTGCGCGCCGGAAAGTAATTCAGTGCGTTGCTGGACGCGTTCGATCGGCGGAAGGGGAGGCCGGCGCTTTCCGCAACCGGCAACGGCCGAAAGACCGATCAAACAGAGAATAGTGAATAAGATCTGTGGTTTGAGAAGAGGTCTCACAGAATGTAGCGACTCAGATCCTGATCCTTAACAGTCTCGGAGAGCATGCGTTGTACATAAGCTTCATCGATACGTTGTTGCTTCGGTTCCAGATCGGGACCTTCAAAACTAATGTCCTCGAGCAGTTTTTCCATGATCGTCTGCAACCGGCGCGCACCGATGTCTTCGGTTTGCTGATTGACCTGGGCCGCGAAGTTGGCGATCGAGTCAATCGCATCTGCCGTGAACTCGATCTTCACGCCTTCGGTGTCCATCATCGCCTGATACTGTTTGA
>DASZDV010000082.1:0-3833 GCA_035941575.1 Pyrinomonadaceae bacterium | reverse complement strand
GCACTTTTTTCATGCGAGCTACGGTCTCGGTGTCGTTGACGGTCGCGCCGGCGTTGTGGTTGGTCTCGCAGCCGGTGTTATAGGCGCGGGAGCCCCCGTTGCCGGATGCGTGCGATTGTAGTCGGCGATGAAGTCCTTGGTGATGTCGAGACTACCCGACGCATAGACCACTGGCACGCGGTTCAGATCGATCAAAAGCGAGATGCCTTTCGATTGAGCGTACGCAGTCAACGCCTCGCCAATATCTTTCTGCAATGGATCCAGCAGCGTAAGTGATTCCTTCTGATAACTCGCCTGCGCGTCTTCCGCTTTGCGCTTGATTTGCAGATCTAGTTGATCGGCCGCCTCAGCCTGTTGCTGCGTCGTCCTGGCGTCTTGTATCGCCTGTTTCTTCTGGAGGTCTGCACGCATTGAGTTCAGTCGCTCACGCATGCCGCGCAACTCGGTCCGTAGCGGTTGAAACTTAGCCTCAAGCTGCCGCATGGCGGTCATCACTCGCGCGATGCCGGCTTTCTCGTCGCTAAACGCGGACGAATCGATCACGGCAATGTTCGCGGGACCTGCTGCCGGCCTGGTCTGCGGCGCGAGTGCAGCCGGTGCTGCCGTTCTGGTTTGCGTGTGCACCAGGATCGCGAACGTTGTGAGCGCGATTAGGGCGGCGATTAAGCGAAATACTTTCATTACTCTGCTCCTTGACTGTTGTGGTCACTGGCCGGGGATGCCCTATTGCAGCGATAACCTTCCTTCTTGTCAATCCCTCATCGAAGCTAACTAACGCGGAAGACCTGAAAATTCTTGCCGTGTGTTCTTGCGCTATGGTAGCGTGCACTGGCCCGCCCCCGGCGGATTGACGACCTACCAGTGCGGAACAGGCTCATCCCGAGGTGACGCTCGTTCGTTTCAAACTTCTTAATTGGGAGAGACAAGATGAAGACACGGATTAAGGTAGTAATTCTGCTTACCGCCACTCTCATCATTGCCGCGGTCGTGGTGGTCCCGCGCATCATCGAGGCCAAGCGTTCCAACGCAACCGCCGAGAACAGTTCTGTCGTCAACCCGGTTCAGGGACGCCGGCAGGAGATCACGGCCGGCGCTTCTGTTCGCAACGACACGTCACCGCCTTTGCGGGAGATGAAACAACTGCCGATTAATGCCGGAGGCCGTAAGCGCGAAGCCAATGTCAATCCCAAGGTTCCGCATTTCCATAAGGATGCTCCCGATCGCGTTGTTCAGAAACCATTCGAGACCACGGAAGTAGCGGCGGCAAACATGCCCAGCGCGATAAACAACTTCAACGGTATTTCCTTCCCGGGGGTCGCTTGCAATTGTGCGCCACCAGACACGAACGGCGAAGTCGGCGCCACGCAATACGTGCAAATGGTCAACGAGGGCTTTCAGGTCTTCGATAAGAACACAGGCGCATCGGTGTTAGGTCCTTCAGGCATTCAGACAGTGTGGCAAGGATTTGGCGGCGTCTGTGAGTCGAACGGCAGCGGTGACCCCGTTGTGCTTTACGACCAGATTGCCAATCGCTGGGTCATTTCACAATTCGCTGGTGCTTCCGTTCCCACTGACGAATGCGTCGCCGTTTCAGCAACAAGCGATGCAACCGGCTCGTGGCATCGTTACGACTTTCATCTGGGCTCAAACTTTTTCGACTATCCGCACCTGAGCGTCTGGCCGGACGGTTATTACATGAGCATGAACGTCTTCAACTCGCTCGGAACTTCATATCTTGGACCACAGGCTTTCGCATTCGACAGAGTGAAGATGCTGGACGGCTTGCCTGCAACTTTTGTGACGCCCGGGATAACGGGTGGACCACTTGAAGAGACTTTTTTGCCTGCCGATCTCGACGGTTCAGATCCGCCGCCAGCCGGCGCGCCGGCAACGTTCATCGAATGGCCCGGAGGCGGCTCGTATCGCATCTTTCATTTCCATGCAGACTTTGCTACACCAGCGAACTCGAGTTTTACGCTCTTCGCATCTCCACCCGCGGCGGGCTTCACGCAGCTTTGCGGGCTGACGCGTTCGTGTGTGCCGCAAAGCGGTACAACATCGAGACTCGACGCAATCGCGGACAGGTTGATGTTCCGGCTGGCTTATCGAAATTTTGGAACTCACGAATCTGTCGTTGGCAATTACACGGTGAGTGCCGGCAGCGTGGCCGGTATTCGTTGGTTTGAGTTGCAAAATGTAACCGCTGGTCCAGTAACGATTGCGCAGGAGAGCACTTTCCAACCAGATTCAACATGGCGCTGGTTGGGAAGCGCCGCAATGGATCAAGACGGCAACCTTGCGATCGGTTACAGCGCGTCGAGCGCGACTATCTTTCCCGAATTGCGTTATGCGGGTCGACTAGCTTCAGACCCGTTGAACGTGCTCGGTCAGGGAGAATCGACGCTCTTTGCGGGAACTGGAAGTCAGAGTGGAACCGGGAGCCGCTGGGGCGACTACAGTTCGTTGACTATTGATCCAGTGGATGACTGTACGTTCTGGTTTACGAGTGAGTACTACACCACGGTAAGCAGCTTCAACTGGCGCACGCGTATCGGCTCGTTCAGGTTCCCGACGTGTGGTGGTGGAAATCCAACCCCAACGCCAACGCCAACTCCGACGCCAACACCAACGCCAACACCTACTCCGACTCCGACGCCTGTTCCGAATGCGCCCAGCAATCTGACGGGTAACGGTACCTCTCCGACTCAGATTGTGCTCGGGTGGACTGACAACTCAGGTAACGAGCAGGGATTCCGTATCGAGCGTTGTACGGGTAACAACTGCACAAACTTTGCGCAGATTGCGGAAATTGCAGTCGCCAACACGACCAACTTTACGGATAACGGACGATCACGAAACACGTGGTATCGCTATCGAGTTCGCGCGTTCAATGCTTCGGGTAATTCGGCTTACTCGAACATCGCAACTGTGAAGACGCCGAACCGGTAGATTTTAGCGCCGAGCCATGCTGGGTGGTCCATTTGGGCCACCCGGCATTCATTATTTAACTGTGAAGGTAATATCGTCGCCGCTCTCGGCGAGTTTCTTGTCTTTCGAATTGTAAGCCTCGACCTTCCACTGGTAACCTCCCGCCTCCAGCGGTTTCGCTGCCTTGAATGATGTTCCGTCAACGCGTTGCTTCGAATAACGCGACTCGCTCAAATGATTGTCCGGAGTAAGAGTCAGCTTGTAATACGCCGCGTCCGGATACGCATCCCACTTGAACTCCACATCCTGACCCGCAATTGTGGACCCAGCTTTCGGATTCACGAGTTTCAGATCCACTTTGAACAGGTTGGTTGGCTCGACGAATAACGTCTTGTCTGCCTCGACCTTGTATTTCTCGGCACTGATTCCCGCGATGCCGGTCGTGGCGAAGACGTAAGAGTCCGTGTCAAAGACGCGAACGGTCAACCCCTCGTATTCCTTTGGCGGAACATTCGTGATAACAAAGTCGCCGTCTTTGTCGGACTTGGCTGTGTAGATCTTTCCACCGCAGCCGTTCATGAACCGGCTAAACGTCTCACAAAGTCTGACGTCAATGTTTTCAACAGGCGCGCCGTTATAAAGCACCTTACCCTGCACGTTACCCGTTCCCGGCGCCGGTTTGATCTTCTCAATCTGGTTTTTGGTTTCCGTATTATTCCTATTTGTACTGGCCTCACGCTTCGAACACCCAACAAGGACCAGAACCGCCACCACAACAACCAGTATCAGTTTTCTACGCATCTACGTGTCCTCACTCACTCACCCGGTTCATCCCAAAAACTCGATCGAAAAATGCAGCCGTCGCCGCATCGACCCTCACCATATTCGCGTGTCGCAAAAAGTGG
>DASZDV010000081.1:0-3298 GCA_035941575.1 Pyrinomonadaceae bacterium | reverse complement strand
ATTACGATCATGATCACCTTGCCGGTCAACGTCAGATTCAAGCCGCGATCGAGTGCTTCAATCGTCTTCATCCCGCGCCAGCCGTTGAGTGCCTGCACGAGGAAAACCGCAAACGCCGACAACGCGATGTTGATGAGCGCCGACGGAATCAACCATTTCCAACCGATGTCCATCAACTGATCGTAACGGAAACGCGGCAGGGTCCAGCGCAACCAGAAATAGATGTACAGAATAATTGAAACCTTCACCAAAAACACAATCACGCTGACGAGTACGAAGAGATTGTGATGGTCGCTGGTTTCGAGTCGATATACGAATGGGAAGTACCAACCTCCGAGAAACACGGTCGCCGCCACAGCGGAAACCACCACCATCGCCGCGTATTCAGCCATGAAGAAGAGCGACCAGCGCATGCCGGAGTACTCGGTGTGGAAACCCGCAACCAGTTCCGACTCCGCTTCCGGCAGATCGAAGGGCGCACGATTGTTCTCGGCAATGCCGCTGATCAGAAACAGCAGAAATCCTGCCGGTTGATACAGCACATACCAGATCGAATCCGATCCTTGCGCAGCGACGATTCCCGAGAGCGACAACGTGCGGGCAAACATCAACGCGCCAATCAGCGAAAGTCCCATCGCAACTTCGTATGAAACCATCTGAGCGCTCGAACGCAGACCACCGAGCAGCGCGTATTTCGAGTTCGACGACCAGCCTGCGAGTATCAACGCCAACACACCGACACTCGACACGGCCAGCACGAGCAGCAAGCCGATGTTCACGTCCGCAATCACAGCCCAATCCGGCCCAAACGGGACCACCGAAAACACGATGAACGCGGACGCCACAGCGATGTACGGGGCGAAGAAGAAGATCCAGCGATCGGCGTTTTCCGGAATGAAGTCTTCTTTTGTGAGCAACTTCAAACCGTCAGCGATCGGTTGCAGCAGTCCCCATGGACCGACGCGCATCGGGCCGAGTCGCGCCTGCATGAACGCAGAAATCTTTCGTTCGAGGTAAGTGGCGTACGCGACCCAGAGCGCAACCAGAGTGACAATGAGGCCAATCTGAATGAGTGGCCAAATGAAAAAGTTGATCGTTTCCTGGCTAAATGGTTTGAGCAGGAGATCGTTGAGAACGTCTATTGGGCCAAAGAGCAGCATGCAGGTGTCAGCGATCGATCTCTCCTAAAACAATATCGAGCGTGCCAATAATTGCCACCACGTCGGCCACGAGGTGACCAACGCACATCTGTTTCAGCGCCTGAAGATTTACGAATGACGGCGGACGAACGCGCACGCGATACGGCTGAGCGGTCCCGTCAGAAACAAGGTAACAACCAATCTCCCCTTTCGGTCCTTCGATCGAGTGGTAGTAATCGCCTACGGGTGGCTTCACGACTTTCGGAAGCTTGGCATTCACTGGACCATCAGGCAGATTGTCCAACGCCTGGACGATGATCCGGCGCGACTGTCGCATTTCTTCAAGCCGCACTAAGTAACGATCGTAGGTATCGCCGTTTTCGCCCAGCGGAATATCGAAATCCATGTCGGCGTAAGCCGCATACGGGCGCGACTTCCTTACGTCCCACGCCACACCCGAACCACGCAACGCCGGACCTGACAAACCGATCGCAATCGCTTCTGGACCAGAGATCACGCCGATGCCGACTGTTCGACTCAACCAGATGCGGTTCTCCGAAAGTACTGTTTCGTATTCATCGAGCCGCATTGGAAAGTTGTTGGCAAACTGGCGGACGTCTTTATCGAAATCGTCGTACGCGTCGTTAGGCATACCGCCAACGCGCCATGCATGACACGTCAAACGTGCGCCAAACTGCCGCTCGAAAATCTTCAGAATCTCTTCGCGTTCGCGCAGCGCCCACAGCAGGACGGTGACTGCGCCGATGTCGAGCGCGTGTGTAGCTAGCCAGAGCAGGTGCGACGCGATGCGGTTGAGTTCTGTCAGGATAGTGCGCAGGTAGTGCGCGCGACGTGGAACGGGGAGTCCCATCATCTGCTCGACAGTTTCTACCCAGACGAGACCATTGGAAACCGCGGCGATGTAATCGAGACGATCCCAATAAGGAGCGATCATCGTGTACATGCGGTTCTCCGCAATCTTTTCCATGCCGCGATGCAGGTAACCAATATCGCAATCGAGATCGATAACGGTTTCGCCGTCGAGCCTGAGGACAACGCGCAACACTCCGTGCGTGGACGGATGTTGCGGCCCCATGTTCAGCACCATCTCCGGGCTGTCAAGCAGGGTCTCTTGTGTGGTTGCGATTTCTACCTGGTGCATTTATCCGTTTTCTTATCCGTCAAATCCCTGCCCCAACTGTTCTACGCCGCGGGCACTTCAGACTCGTGCGGCTTATAACAACCAGTCACGCGCCATGGCTCAATCACCAATCCGATCTCAGCAGCTTCGCCACTCGACTTCTTTTCCACCAACTTCAAAACGATCGAACTCGCCGCACTCGCCTTATTCCAAACGTTTCGCGGTTCCGCGGTCTCACCCAAAACAAACCCAGCCACCTTCGCCGCCTCAGGCGTGTCGAAAACTTTGGCGTTGTAATGAGCGGCAATCTCCTTCGGCGTCATTTGTCTTTCGGCATCACTTCCTTGCCGCCACGGAAGATCTCGCGCATGACGCGCTCTTGCGGTACCGACAGAATTTCCAAACCGTACGCACGGCGCTGTTCCAACTGCTCCATCTGTACGTCGGTCATCTCCGGCAGATGTCGTTCGGTCCACGCGTTCTCGATGAATTCAAGCGGATAGTCCTTGCGCAACGGATATCCTTCCCAGTCGGGCGGCAGCAACAATCGTCGCAAATCGGGATGACCGTGAAATTGAATACCAAACAGATCGAATACTTCACGTTCCAACCAATTCGCCGCGGGCCAAACCCCGGTGACACTCGCAACGCCTTCAGCTTCACTAGTCCGCACTTTCAAACGCACGCGATCGTTCTTTGGAATTGAAAATAGGTTGTAAACGATCTCAAAAGGCGTTTCGACCTGCTCCGGATAGTGAACACAGGTTACGTCAGACAGATAATCGAAAACTGTCTCCGTGTCGTCTCTGAGATATTCGCAGACTTCGACGATCCGCTCCCGATCAACTCGCACGGATAGTTGACCGATAAACTCGAGTGCCTCACCGATCGCATCGCCGAACTTACCCTTAAGTTTCTTGACGAGTGCGTGACCTGATGCGTCGGTTGGTTTCGGACCTTCCTCTTTCTTCTTAACAGGTGGCTTCTGAGCTGAAGTGGGTGGTGTTTGTAATGATTG
>DASZDV010000080.1:0-2731 GCA_035941575.1 Pyrinomonadaceae bacterium | reverse complement strand
ACGCAGAACTCAGCAGTCGCAATGCGGCCGCGTTCGTCGGTATGTGCCGGCAAGCCGTAACGATTGTCCAAATCCTGGCGAGCGAGACTGAGCGCGTAGTCGAGGATCGCGTCAGCGAGGTTCGACAACTCCTCCATCGTTTCGACGAGCGTATGCGAGCGGCGAATGTCGTGAAGATAAGTTCGCAGCAACTCGCGCCGGCGAAATCGGGCCAGGAGATTTTGCGGATTGAGCGAGGAGTTAGTGAGTCCGAAGCGCGCGAGAGATTCTTTTAACTCGTCGAGCGATCTGACACGCGGATCGGTACGTTCGCGCGAAAGCCATGAAAGGTATTCAGGGTTTTGTTCGAGTGTGGTTGCGAGTAACGGACTCCACGCAGCGAGTGCAAGAACGTCCGAGAGCAGCGCCGGCTGCCCTGGCTGCAATGCCAGGCTGCGGTACGTACGCGGCTGCTCGGTCGAGAGCCGATCGAGAAACAGCCGCGCACCATTCTTGTCCGGGAGATCACGGAGGAGAAACTCGAGACTGGGGTCGACCTTAGGCACGGCCGTAGTATAAGCCACGGATGAACACTGACTTTCACGGATCAGTGTTCTTCCGCGTTCATCTGAGGCCGGTTAAATGTCGTAGTACAACGAAAACTCCAGCGGATGGGGACGCATGCGCAGAGGCGTGATCTCGCGATCGCGCTTGTAGCCGATCCATCGATCGATCAACTGCGGGCTGAACACGTCGCCCTTCAGCAGAAAGTCATGATCGGCTTCGAGCGCTTTTAGTGAATCGTCGAGCGAACCCGGCAACGTCGGCACATCCTTCAGTTCTTCCGGCGACAGATCGTAGATGTCCTTTTCGAGCGGTTCACCGGGATCGATCCGGTTTTGCACGCCGTCGAGACCCGCCAACAACATCGCTGAAAACGCGAGATACGCATTACACGACGGGTCGGGCGGCCGAAACTCCAACCGTTTTAGTTTCGGGTTCGTCGAGAACATCGGAATACGAATCGCCGCTGAACGATTACGCGCCGAGTAGGCGAGGTTAACGGGAGCCTCAAAACCCGGCACCAAACGCTTGTAGCTATTCGTTGTCGGCGCAGCAAAAGCCACTACCGCCGCTGCGTGTTTCAACAAACCGCCGATGTAAAACCGCGCCATGTCGGAGAGTCCGGCGTATCCATCGCCGGCAAAGAGGGGCTTTTCACCTTTCCACAACGACTGGTGGCAGTGCATTCCCGAACCGTTGTCGCCAAAGAGCGGCTTGGGCATGAACGTCGCTGACTTCCCATACTCGTGAGCAGTATTGCGAACTACGTATTTAAAGACTTGCAAATTATCGGCTGTTCCCAACAACGTCGAATAGCGAAAGTCGATTTCACACTGGCCCGCCGTGGCAACCTCGTGGTGATGACATTCGACAGTGACACCGCACTTCTCGAGCGTCAGCGAGATCTCCGAACGCAGATCGCTCAGCGAATCGGTTGGCGGACACGGCACATAACCTTCCTTCGGACGAATGCGGAAACCCAGATTTGAACCCGCGAATTCATTCGCGTCGCGGCCACTGTTCCAGTGAGCTTCGTCTGAATCGATCGAGTAGGAGGCGGAGTGTTGCTCGTTGCTGAACTTCACGGAATCAAACACGAAAAACTCGGCTTCGGGACCGAAGTAAGCTATGTCTGCAAGTCCGGTGAATTTCAGATAGCTTTCAGCACGTTGTGCGACGGAGCGCGGATCGAAGGCGTAACCTTCCTTCGTTATCGGGTCGACCGCACTGCCGATGAGACAAAGCGTGGGTTGGTCGGAAAACGGATCCATCCAGAAGCGTCTGGCGTCGGGGACGAGCAACATGTCTGACTCGTGGATAGCGGCCCAGCCACGGATTGAAGACGCGTCGAAACCAAAACCATCTTCGAACTGTTCTTCGCCGAGTTCGCCGATGGGAAAAGTTAGGTGTTGCCAGGAGCCGGGTAAGTCAGTGAAACGAACAGAGACGAATTTCGCGCCCTGATCGGAGGCATATTTCAAGACAGTCTTAGGGTTCATGTGATCTCCTGAAGTTTTTTAAGGGAGTGTTGGGGGTGCTCTTCGCCCCGGCGCGTGGTTTGGTGCGAAGTATGTTGGCGTGCTTAACGACTCTAGGAAAACAGTCGTGCGGCATTGAAACTACGGGCACGTAAAAAGCTGCCATTATAGACAGGCGAAGTTTGATGTCAAGGGCAAACCTGGGATCCAGCGCGTCACAAAAGGTAAACATTTTGGAAAAGTTATAGACCGCCGCGGCCATTTTCTGCTACATTGCGCCGCTAAAGCGTTCCACCCAAAACACTACTCCGCAAATCGATTCGGGAAATGTACATCAGTGTTTCTGACGTAATTCATATCGTTCAAGTCTTAGTTCGAAGGCAGGAGACCGCCAATTGACCACGGCAATCGAGCAAACGCTCGAAACTTATGGAATCGAAAACTGGGCCGCTGGCTACTTTGATGTAAACCGGAAGGGAAATCTCATCGTCCGACCCGTCGAAGGCGATCCCCGCTCGGCGGACCTCAAAGAGATTATAGACGACCTTGCCAAACGAGGAATCACCGCTCCCGTGCTCCTGCGTTTTCCGCAATTAGTTGCGGCGCAGGTAAGAAAACTACAACGAGCTTTCAGCCGGTCGATCCGGGAATTTGAGTACCAGGGAGCGCACATGTGCGTTTACCCGATGAAAGTGAACCAGCAACGCTCT
>DASZDV010000079.1:0-4096 GCA_035941575.1 Pyrinomonadaceae bacterium | reverse complement strand
ACGTGCAAACCATCAACGAGCGCGTGATGCACTTCAACTGAAAACGGCATCAACGTATGGTCGCCTTCGCGTGTGAACTTTCCAAAGGAGATTTTGGGAACGGAATCTTCGCGACCCCAGTTGCGTGCGTGCGAAAAACTGGTAAACGCGATCCACGGTAACGTTGTGCAGTGAATACGCGCATCGTCTTCATGCCGCGGGCGGAACGATCCATCGTTCTTCATTTCTTCAACGGCACGCTGTGCTGGTCCAATAAACTCCGCGAACGTGTCGGCGTAGTCGAAGTAAACCAGCGTAAACGTTTCGTTCGGCAGCATCAGCGTGGTGCCGCCGTTAATCACCTCATGGACCAGGACGCGATCGCCGCGCAGGCGGTAGCGAAACTGTTCGATCTCATTCGCTGCTTTTAGTGCGATGTAGTGATAGGTCAACGCGACACTGACGCCGGGATGCTTGCGAAGTTCTTTCAGCAGACTTGTGACATCCAGCCGCAAGCATACGTTGAAATATGGCTTGTCGTAATTGCGGTAGAACTCGAACAGCTCGCGACGGGGCCAGGTGGCGAGATCAAGGTAACTCGGCATGCGGGGATTGTAACGCGGAGCCGAGCGTTTTGAGATCTGCGCTGAGTTTTGGCGAGTCTCACAGCACGGTTTGGGCTAGTGCTGGAACGTAAGGCTCAGAATTACCGCCAGCAGATCGTCGGCGTTGATTGGCTTAGGCAGGTGTGTTTGAAAACCTGCCAGGAGCGCTCGTCTGCGATCGTACGGTGCTGCGTATGCCGTGAGCGCAATGGCAGGGATGTGGCCACCTGCTTCGGGCTTCATCGACCTGATCTTCGTGATGAGTTCATAGCCGTTTTGTCCTGGCAGCCCGATGTCGCTGATGATCACATCCGGTTTCAGACGCTGTACCTCTCGTACTGCGTCGGCGGTCGAACTCACGACTGTTACCTCGGCGCCATGTCCTTGAAGCACGGTTTTGAGTAATTCCTGAGTGTCTTGATCGTCTTCAACGAGCAGGATGCGATGTCCCTTTAGCTTCAATTCTGCGGAGGCATCGGCTCCGGCGAGTTGCTGTTTCGATTGTTCGGCAAACAAAGGAGTCGCTCCGAGCTCCGTGCTGATGATTTCCGACTCCATCAATGGAAATACGACTGTGAAAGTGGATCCCTTATCCAGCCCGTCACTTTCAACAGACACGCTTCCGGCCTGCTGTCGCACCAGATAGTCAACGATTGCGAGCCCGAGTCCGAGGCCACTGTGCGTCCGAATGTTGGAAGAGTCTACCTGCCGGAAGCGTTCGAAAACGTGAGGCAAGTGTTCTGCTGCGATACCAATCCCGGTGTCTCTGACTTGCAGTAGAACGCGCGAGTCGCTGCGTTCCAGCCGTACGTCAATTGTCCCACCCGCGGATGTAAACTTGATCGCATTTGAAAGCAGGTTCGTTACGATCTGTTCCAGACGCGCGGGATCTCCCAGGATAGGACCAGCCGCGGGATCGATCCTCGTCTCCAGGTGCAGCTGTTTCGCATCGATGGCCGGACGCAACGAGTTAATGACGCTGTCTGCGATCGCTGCAAACGACACCGGTTGAGATTCAATTCTAAGTTTGCCTGTGATGATGCGGGAAACATCCAACAGATCTTCGATCAACTTTGATTGCGCTTGGGCATTGCGCTGAATGACGAGGACTGCACGCTTCTTGTCTTTCTCACTAAGTTGATCAGAATCCAACAATTTGGACCAGCCGAGTATTGAAGTTAGAGGGGTTCGCAATTCGTGCGACATAGTGGCGAGGAATTCATCTTTTACGCGATTCGCATTCTCTAATTCGTCAGCGCGCAGGCGTAAGACCTCCTGGATCTGGCGTAGTTCTGTAATGTCGCGGCCAACTCCAAACGCAAGCCCATCTTCCGGAACCGGGAAATAACTCCAGGCCACCCATAAATATGTTTCATCCTTACGCCTCAAGCGATTCTCCATAAACGGGATTGGCTGTCCCGCGGCAAGCTTTTCGTACTGTTCGGCGGTGTTTGGACGGTCTTCGGGATGGATCAAGTCAAACACTGACATCGTGAGTAGTTCTTCTTCGGAGAATCCAAGCACTGTTTGGAACGCGGGATTTACTCGCTGGAACCGACCGTCGAGATGAACGATGCACAACATATCCATCGATAGCGCGAAAAAGCGATCGCGTTCTTCGGTTAGTCTGTTCCGCTCGGTCATGTCGCGCATGACCTTTGAGAAGCCAATCAGCTGACCTGTTTGATCGCGCACAGGGGTGACAATGCCGCTAGCCCAAAAACGCGATCCGTCGCGGCGTACGTGCCAACGTTCGTCTTCCGCCCGACCAACTGCGGCAGCGGTCGCGAACTCCTTGCGCGGAACATCTTTCGCCCTATCTTCTGGAGTGAAAAACTTGCTGGCGTTCTTGCCGAGGATCTCTTCTTCGGAAAAACCGAGCATGTGTTGTGCGCCGATGTTCCAGTTGGTAATAACTCCGTCTGCGTCGGTCATGAAGATTGCGTAATCGCGAATATCCTCAATTGCTTTGCGGTAGATGTCATCCGTTCGTCTGTATACGGTGCGTCGCTCGGTTGCGGTGCTCATGTCTTGCCCCCTGTGGTCGTTCTTTACGGTAGGTTTATACGCGCGATTCAACGCGATATGCTCATAAGATGATTGCGACAGTGTCAACTTGACGCTTTCGGCAGCAGAAGTGTTGTGAGCGTTAGCGTACAGTTGAGGGCCGACAAGGAGACATTCGTGAAATCGGTGACCATGATCTCCGCCGAGCTCGATCCGTTTTGCGTACGGGGCGGCACCGCTTATGCGATTCGAAGGTTAGCTGACCAGTTAGTGGAACTGGGGATCGAAACAAGAGTGCTCTTGCCCGATTGGGTGGACACTAGCCACGCGAGCGGCTTGACGCCATTGCTAGTGCCGATCCCTGTGAAGATGCGAGCGGAAGTCCGTGGCGCTCCGCAAATGATCCAATGCAGCGAGTTTTGTCATGCCGCGATGGCCGCGTTCGATCAGATTGAAAACAGCTCCCGATCTGATGCGCTCATTGCTCATGGCGATGAAGGCGCCATGTTCATTGTCCTGCGCAACGGGGACCGGTCAGGCGGCCCTTCGGTATTTTGGCTTCACAGTCTTTACGATCCGCCACTTAGTGACTTCTCCAAAGAGCAACGACGATTATTACCAGTTGAATCCCTGCTTGCGTCTGCCGTGATGATGGCCGACGTCGTCGTAACGAGTTTGGGTGTGTTGAAAGACGCGCGAGAGTTCGAATGGCCCAACCGGATGAAGGAATTACAGAACGCACTGACGATTGCGTCAGCCGAAGATCGACTACTGACCGTTGAATCCATCGGGTGCCTGCCCGAAGCTCCGATCCATGCGGAGAATAGACTCGGTCTCGGTTCAAAGTTGGGGAATCTGAAAAACGTTCCCTCGCGTTATGTTCTCTTCCCTGGCCGGCCAACGGTGGACAAGGGTTTCGGTATTTTCGGGGCGATTGCGGAACGGTTGCGTGACGACAACATCGCGTGTGTCGCAGTGCGACGACCCGAGCAAGAGCCAAAGCGGAAGAGACCGTTTAGACGTCTTGTCCATTGGTTGCCCTGGCTCAATCAGGAGGAGTTGACAATCGCAATGCGCAATGCGGCTTGTACAGTCTTGCCGAGTATCACGGAAGCGTTCGGTTTGTCCGCGGCCGAGTCAGTTAGTCTGGGAGTCGCAACTTTATATCACGAGGTTGGCGGTCATCGTGCGTTGGAGGGATTTCCTCACGCGCACCGCGTGCCGTTAACTTCGAGTGAGAGGGAGCAGCTTTATGGTCTATGGTCAGATTTGATAGGCACCGACCCTGACTCCTGGTCCGTTTGGACCAAACATGAAATCTCGCTACGGCCACTGATTGACAAATGGGTGGAAGCAATAAGATCGATTGAGCCGCGTCGGAATGCTGCGAGCGCAGCGACAGGAAATGTCGAGCTCACGGCTGAGACGATAGATGCGGAGCGATGGGGAATGAAACTTGTTCGTTCGATTGCAAATTGTCTTCTACCGTGATGGTCGCAAGAATG
>DASZDV010000078.1:0-4496 GCA_035941575.1 Pyrinomonadaceae bacterium | reverse complement strand
CTCGGCGATGCGCGAACTCTCGTTGGATCCGGTGGTCGTCAAAATGGCCATCGAAAAACGACTCAGCAGCAGCCGGCAACAGCACGTTGGCAAAGGATTCCGGATCGGACCTGATACTACGGACCTGTTCAAGCGGGCTATGGAGCGTGCGCGCAGCCAGGGCCGCAAGGTAATTGAAGCGACTGATATTTTCGAAGCACTGAGTTATCAAGACAGTTTATTTGTTGAAGTACTCCGCACCATGGGTGCGAATCCCGAAGCCGTGGTTGAAAACGTAAGAGCACAAGTACAGAAACGGGAACAGGAAGAAGAACTCAATCGAAAGAAGTTCGAGCTTCCCCCGTATTTGAAGCATTTCGGCGTCTCGCTTAACCGCCTCGCCCGAGCCGATAAGATTCCGCCCACAATCGGAAGAGAAAAAGAGATCCAACAGATCATCGAGATCCTCTGCCATCGCGAGCGTGCAAACTCGCCGATGCTCGTCGGCGAACCGGGCGTAGGTAAGACTGCGGTGATCGAAGGTCTCGCACGTTTGATCGAACTGGAACCGCACAAGGTACCGGCTCGATTGCGCAACTCGCACGTCGTGCAATTACAGATGGGTGGCATCGTTGCCGGCACCATGTTGCGGGGCATGTTTGAAGAACGTATCAAGGGCATCATCGACGAAGTCAAAGAACGCGACAACCTGATCCTGTTCATCGATGAGGCGCACACGATCATTGGCGCAGGAGCAGCGTTGGGTACGTCATCTGACGCGGCCAACATGTTCAAGTCAGCGCTGGCTCGCGGTGAAATGCGAATCATCGGCGCTACGACTCTTTCGGAATACAAAGAGTACATCGCTGAAGACGAAGCTTTGGCGCGACGCTTCCGCCTCGTGAAAGTGATCGAGCCCTCGATCACCGAAACCCGCGAGATCCTGCTTGGTCTGCGTCCGCGGCTCGAGAAAAACTACTCGGTCAAGATCTCCGACGACGCCATCAATACGGCTTTGGAGATGGCGCCTAAGTACATCCGCAATCTCCATCTTCCCGATAAAGCGATCGGCTGGCTCGATACCGCAGCAGTCAAAGTCGAGATTAACGAGCCGCAGACCATGGTCGTTCAACCCGAACACATCATCGAGGTCATCTCGCAGGAATCACGCATTCCGCGTGACATGATTTATCGCGACACGAGCGATCGGTTTGCTATGACGGAAGCGATGCTCGGACGCCGCGTGATCGGTCAGAAGGAAGCGATCAGGTCGGTGGCGCAACGTCTGCGGCTGAATAAAGGTCCATTGAAGGAGTCGCACTACAAACCCGACGGCGTGCTGCTGTTCCTTGGTCCAACCGGCGTCGGTAAAACTGAACTGGCGAAGGCTGTCGCTGAATTCATGTTCGGCGACGAAGAGAAGATGGTCCGCATCGACATGTCTGAATACAGCGACGGCACGGTGAGTGTCGAGAAACTGATCGGCATGCCGCGCGGCATCGTGGGTTCTGAACGCGGCGGCATCCTTACAGAACAACTGCGAGAAAACCCGTACACTGTTTTGCTGCTCGACGAAGTTGAAAAGGCTTCGCCGTACCTGATGAACCTGTTTCTCCAGGCATTCGACGAAGGTTGGCTGACCGATGGACGCGGCAAGAAAGTCTACTTGTCCGACGCGATCGTCATCATGACCTCAAACCTCGGTTCCGAAAGCTTCAAGCGCTTTGAAAAGCCATTGGGCTTCGGCACCAAGTCAGCGTCTGATTTCCGCGCCGTGAAGAACGAAGTCATGAAGGCCGCGGAGCAACGCTTCTCTCCGGAGTTTCGCAATCGTATAGACGAGATCGTGGTGTTCTCGCCGCTTACAATGGACGAAGTGCGCCAGATCGCGAAGCTCTATCTCGAAAAGCTGCGCCGGCAGATGGAGCGCCAGGGCAAGGTAGTCGAGATCACTGAAGCAGCCATCAACAAGTTGACTGAAAACGGCTTCAACACTGCGTACGGCGCGCGCTTCCTGAAGCGCCACATTGACGAAAAGGTGAAACTGCCGATTACCGGAATGTGGAAGACTTCGTCTCGCTTCAGCGTCGATCTCGAAGACGGTGAAGTGCTGGTGAAGCCCGCCGGTGGCAGCAACCCCGAACTCAATTGAGCTTTAAAAACCTCCTGCTCCTAATTTGTTTGGTCTTCGGGCTGGGTGTTTCGTCAATGGCGCAAACACCCACGCCCAGCCCTGCGTCCTCCGTCGACGAACAATCGCAAAAAATAATCGACCGCGCCATCGAAGTGCTTGGTGGTCAAACCTACCTCAATGTGCAAACGGTTGTCGGCAAAGGCTGGTACTCGGAATACAAGGACGGCGCGCCGCAGGTTCCGTCCAAATTCCTCGACTACATAGCTTATCCCGATCGCGAGCGCACTGAGTTCACGAATTCCGGCGTTAAAACTATTCAAACCAACGCGCGTGACACGGGCTGGTTGTTTGACGGCGCGATAAAGAAGATCTCCGACCAGACTCCGGCACAGGTCGAGGAATTCAAGCGCACCATGCGGACCGGCATCGAATACCTGCTGCGTGGCTGGTGGCGTAACGAGGGTGGAAAGATCACTTACGTTGGGCGTCGAGAAGCCGGACTCGCGAAACGGAACGAAACAATTCGTCTAGCTTATGCGAGTGGTTTCTGGGTTGAGTATGAGTTTGGCGCGAGAGATGGTTTGCCGGCGAAGATTATCTACAAACGCATGCGTCGCGATCCTGATAGTGGCGATGAAGTTGAAACGAACGAAGAAGATCAGTTGCTGAAGTACATCAGTAACCAGGGGGTGACTGCCCCGTGGGTGATCGATCACTTCGTCAACGGAAAGCAGACGTCGCGGATCAACTACGAGAACATTCAGTACAATCAAACCGTGCCGGATTCGCTGTTCGCCAAACCCGACAACGTGAAGGCAATCAAGTAACCACAAGAAGCACAAGTAGGACACGAAAAGGCACAAGTGATTTTTGTGCCTCTTTGTACTCTTGTGCTTTTTTGTGACGCTACATCGCCAGTCCGCCGTCAACCTGAATGACCTGCCCCGTGATGTAACGTGCATCATCTGACAATAAGAACGCCGCGATGCGCGCGACTTCATCTGCTTCTGCGAACCTTCCCAACGGAATCTGCTCGATGATCTTTGCCTGGTAACTCTCGTCAAGCTTGCCGGCCATATCGGTCGCCACCATACCTAAGGCAAGTGCGTTGACGGTCACTCTACGGCTCGCAACCTCTTTCGCGAGTGCTTTCGTCAAACCAACCATTCCTGCCTTCGACGCTGAGTAGTTCGACTGCCCCGCCATTCCGATCTCTCCGCTGATCGACGAGATGTTGAGAATCGATCCGCCTGTGTCCTGCCGCAGCATCACACGCAGCGCCGCTTTGGCGAAGTTCCACGCGCCCTTGAGGTTGGTATCGATCACTTCGTCCCAATCTTCTTCCTTCATTCGCAGGATCAAGTTGTCGCGCGTGACGCCGGCGTTGTTCACGAGAAAGTCGATGCGTCCGAACGTTTCTTTGACTTGTTTCACCATTTCCGCGGCGGCTTCCGTGTTGCCGACGTGACACTGAAAAGCCAACGCGCGAACGCCTGCGCTCTCGAGTTCAGACTTCAGCAGGTCGGCGGCCTCGACGCTCTGCGCGTAGTTGAAAGCGATATCGGCGCCGCGGCGGGCGAGTTCGGTGGCGATGGCGCGTCCGATGCCACGTGTGCCGCCGGTAACGATCGCGGCCTTGCCGGAAAACGGTTTCGAATCAGCCAAAGTTGTTGACCTTTCTTGACACTCTGCTGCGTGTCACATCGTTGCTTGTTTCTTAGTGCGGGGCGGTCTCTAATAACACATCTCGCTAATTGAGACCAAACGGCAATGCCGGAGCGACGAACACTTTTAAGTTATCTTGACGATTACGCGCAGCGTGGCGGCGCGACTGTTTTCGTGCACCAGCGCGGCTTGCGCACGGTCCGCTGGTCGTATGAACGGCTCGTGCAGGAAGCAAATCGTTTTGCGCGTGAGTTGGCGGCGCGTGGTGTCGTCCCCGGCGAACGTGTGTTGCTGTGCGGGGAAAACAGTCCGGAGTGGGCCACCGCCTTCTGGGGCTGTTGCTTGTACAGCGCGGTCGTGGTGCCGTTGGATAAAGGAAGCACGCCGGAGTTTGTTAACTCGGTTGCACAACAGACCGACGCGAAAGTACTCGTTGCCGATCCTCTCGGCAATCCCCTCCTTGATGACACCTCACGCTTGCGGGTCATTTCCCTCCCCAACCTTACTGACCTGATCTCACACCACCCGAGCACAGCGTACGTCTCCACAGGAATCACCGAAGACACAATCGCCGAAATCGTGTACACCTCCGGAACGACCTCCGATCCGAAAGGCGTAGTCCTTACACATCGCAACCTCCTCGCCAACCTACGGCCGCTCGAAAAAGAGATTCGCAAGTACCTGAAGTGGGAACGCTTCTTCCATCCAATCAGGTTTC
>DASZDV010000077.1:0-1695 GCA_035941575.1 Pyrinomonadaceae bacterium | reverse complement strand
ATCCTCGACAGATTATTTTCAACGGAACCAGCAAGAGTGATGGCGAGATCGACGACGCTGTGCGCGCCGGGATCTATTCCATCAACGTCGATTCGATCTATGAAATCGGCTTGGTCGAAGAGTCCGTGCAGCGGCTCAGAGCCGAGGGCAGTGAGGTGCCGCCGGCGCGCATCGCCTTGCGTTTGGTGCCCGAGATTGGCACCCGCTCGCACCTCGGATTGCAAACCGCACTGCTTACGTCGAAGTTTGGCATTTCATCTTCGGAGGTTCTGGACGCCTTTCGCCGCGGCTTACAGCATCCCGATTTGATCCACGTCTGCGGTATTCACATCCACGTCGGATCGCAGACACCGGACGTCGAGCCCTTCGCCGAGGCTTTTAGAAGCATGTGGGAGCATCTGGTGAGAATTCACGAGGACACCGGCCACACGCTCGAACACATCAACCTGGGTGGCGGCATACCGGTTAACTATTTACGCGACCGTTCGCAAGCGGACCAACTGCCTGAACATGAACGTGACATGCTCGGCGCCAACCTGGAACCTGCAGCAGTGCTTGCGGCGGCGTTGCACGCGGCGCGGGCTTCAGCGCGAGATGCCGCAGCTGAACATCTGCTCGATCGCGTAACAATCCTGCTTGAACCCGGACGAAGTGTCATCGCCGACGCCGGCCTGGTGCTGACGACCGTGCGCAACATCAAGCGGCGCCCGGAAACGGACGATTCGTGGCTGCTCACCGATGCCGGCTATAACATCATGCTCTCGATGAACAATTACAAGTGGTACTACCATCTAATCTCTGCTTCGCGCGCGGGCGAAGCTTCGGACCGGGACTACAAAGTCGCCGGTCCGCTGTGCGATTCCGGAGATGTTTACTTTGACATCGAACGCGAAGGACGCTTACCCGACTATCGCAGACTGCCCGTGGACGTTGCCCCCGGCGAAGTACTCGCGCTATTGAACAGCGGCGCTTATTCGTTGGCCCAGATGTTCCATTACAACGGCCGCCCACTACCCGCCGCTGTAATGATTCGTGAAAACGGCAAACCGGAACTCATTCGGCGCCGTGATACTTATGAGGATCTGGTAACGAATGATGTTTGGTAGACTCAAAGCAGTCCAAAGTCAAAACGTCCAAAGTCCAACGTCTGTGGTCTCAACCTTACATCTTTACACTTCAGGAGGTGGATATGGCGAAAATAAGGAAGTTTGAAGAACTCGTTTCATGGAAGAAAGCTCGCTCATTAACTAAGGAAATCTACGACGTGACATCGGCTGGACGATTCGTTCGTGATTTCGGATTGAGGGATCAAATCCGACGTGCGACGGTATCAATTCTCTCTAACATAGCCGAAGGGTTCGAACGAGGAGGTGACAGGGAGTTTCTGCAGTTCCTCGCTATTGCAAAAGGTTCTTGTGGCGAGGTTCGCGCCCAATTATACGTCGCACTTGACCAAAATTACCTCACGCAAGCTCAGTTCGATATGCTCAAGACACACGCCACTGAAGTTAGTCAATTGTTGTCAGGACTGATGAAGTATCTGAGACAGTCCGAGTTGCTTGGCAGCAAGCTGAAATAAATAGCAAACAGACGTTGGACTCTTGGACGTTGGACTTTGGACTCTCAAGAACCATGCAGACAGAAAATGGTCAATTAATCCGTGGGCTCGGTCCGATTGCGGCGATCTCGGTCAAT
>DASZDV010000076.1:0-10262 GCA_035941575.1 Pyrinomonadaceae bacterium | reverse complement strand
CGCGGCATCGTAACGATAGTGGCGCCGGTGTAAAGTCCCATATTCAGCACCACCACGAGACCATAGATATGAAACAGCGGCAACACGCAGATGAGCGTGTCAGTCTCGTAGAAATAAGAGAGACCTTCCATCTGCTTTATGTTCGCTACGAGATTGTAGTGCGTCAGCATCACGCCTTTCGGCAGGCCAGTGGTGCCGCTCGAATAGGGAAGCGCAACCAGATCTTCACGCGCGTTAATCTCTGCTTGTGTGGCGCGGCCGTTATCAATCAACAACGATGCGAAAGGTGTCGCACCTTCTGCTTCACCAAAGACAAAAACCTCTTCGACGCCTGCGTCTTCCGCGGCAGTCCGCGCTTTGTCCAAACACATCGGCGTGCACACGAGTAACTTAGCGCCGGCGTCTTTAAGTTGATGCGCAATCTCGTGGTGTGTGTAGAGCGGGTTGATCGGTGTCACGATTCCGCCGACCGTCGCAGTCGCGTGAAAGGCGATAGCGTATTCGGGACAATTTGGACTCAGAATTCCTAAGACGTCGCCTTTTTTGAAACCACGTTGCGCCAGGTTGTAAGCCACGATTGCAATGGAGTCGGTCAGTTGCGCGTAGGTGACGATGCGTCCGGTTGGACCATCGATCAAAGCGGGTTTGTCGGCCAGTTCCTGAGCGCGATGCAACACGAACGGTGTGAGTGCAGTCTCAGGAATTTGTACGTCCGGATAGGGACCTTTGAATATCATCTTAGGTTTTTTGGGAGAGTCGGGACTTAGATTTCGCGCATACCTTAACAGGTGACCGCGCGGCTGAAAAGCGTTTATAGTTAACGAAATGCCCCAGCCTCTAGATCGACCTCTTAACATCGTGTGTCTGGCGACCTATTTCAAAGGCGTCGACTTCATCCGCGAATGCAAGGCACACGGCTGTCACGTGGTGCTGATCACTAAAGAAAAGATGTTGGGTGAAGACTGGCCGCGCGAAAGTCTCGACGATCTGATCGCCGTTCCAAACGACGCAGGACCGGCGTTGTTCATTGATCTACTCGCCTTTCTCGGCCGGAATCGACGCATCGATCGGGTAATCGCGCTGGAAGAGTTCGACGTGGTCACTGCGGCGCTCATGCGCGAGCATCTATGTCTCCCTGGATTGAGCAGTTCGCGCGCAAAGATCTTTCGCGACAAGTTATCGATGGCCGTGCACAGCCAACGCGCAGGGATCAACGTGCCCGAGTTTGTGCAACTACTGAATCAGGATGAAGTAAACGAGTATTTGGAACGTGTTCCTGGTCCATGGGTCATCAAACCGCGTTCTGACGTGTCGGCGATTGGTATCCGTAAGGTCGAGCAACCGAACGAAGTCTGGCGCGCGATTGAGGAGATGAATGGGCGCGAGAACTTGCGCGAACGCGCGTCCTATTATGTGTTGGCGCGTTTCATCCCCGGCGAAGTATTTCACGTTGACTCACTTGTGAACGAAGGCAAGGTTGTGTTTGCGGGCACGAACCAGTACGGGCGTCCGCCGATGCAGGTCGCGCATCACGGCGGCGCTTACATCTCACGAACGGTCGCGCGTGGTTCGGCTGATGAGAAAGTGTTGTTGGACGCCAATAAGAAGTTGATCAAAGCACTGGGACTCGAACGCGGCGCTACGCACGCGGAGTTCATCAAGAGCGACAAGGACGGACTGTTTTACTTTTTGGAGATTGCGGCGCGGGTTGGTGGTGCCTACATCGCGGAGGTTCTCGAAGCCGCGTCGGGCGTTAATCTCTGGCGTGAGTGGGCAAAACTGGAAATTGGTGACGGTAAAGCTCCGAAAGTTTCACCGGCGCGCAAGGAATACGCGGGAATAATCCTGTCGTTGGCGAAACAGGAACAACCTGACACGTCCGCCTATGTTGATGAAGAGATCGCGTACCGAATTAAGAAACGACATCACGCGGGGCTGATCGTACGCGCGCGAAAGTTAGATCGAGTGACTGAGTTGCTTGACGACTACTTCCGGCGCTTCGCAGATGATTTTGTCGCTGTTGCCCCACCACCTGAACGACCGGAGTAATCGCGCACACGAAAAGAGGCGAGTTGGCCCAAACCTAACTCGCCTCCATTCGTCCCCCCGGACGTAAATTGGACCGCCCGCGATTCGAATAAACCTACACCATCTTGGCGCGAGCCTGTTCTGCACGTGCGGCGCCGATGGCCGTCTCCACATCCTTCACTTCCTCAGGCGGCGGCAACACAGCCTTCATGCCGAGTGACTCGATCCAGAGTTCACGCGACCAGCCTTTGGTGTGGTACAGGTGCTCGTCTTCTTCATGCTCCACCTGCTCGTGCGCTTCCTTCAGAACCTTCGCTGTCTCACCTTTGACCTTTTTGATCACTTCACCAATCAGATGCCAGTTCTGATGATCTTTGGTCTCCGCGAGAACGACAGCTTCAGCCGCGACGAGTTGCGCCGCGCCCGGCTCGCCTTCAGCTAGCGCTAATTCCATTGCTTCGACGAGCGCATCACCGATCGTGCGCACCACTTTCCGTCCCGGCGTCTCTTCGTTCGGATCGAGACCGAGTTTGCGGAGTGTGTCTTCCATGATCGTGACGTGAGTTTTTGTCTGTTCGAGATATTTGTCCCACTCTTCTTTTAGATCGTCATTCTCGACGCAACGGAGGGCGGTTGTATAAACATTCACGCCACCTATCTCCGTTTCAATCATCTGGTATAACAGTTCCCGCACTTGTTCGTCCTTCATACCCCCTCCTTATTCCCTTGTTCGCAAAAGCAGTTGCTTCCGGAGGTTACGGTTAGCAAGCAGCAGGCCAGAATAAAGTTGAGGAGTCCAGCGCGTTTTATGTTTGTTCCCGTATTTTTATGAGACAGCTTCCACGATAGGTGAAGTCAAATGAGAACAGCCGGACTCCCATAATTCCTGTCGCAGCGGCAGAAACTTGAACTGCGATTCCCACGCCGCATTAGCTGAGAAGTTTTCGGCAAACTGCTTCGTGCCCGTCTCGACGATTTGCACCTCGCCTAAGACTCCGCCGGCGCGCTTGTTCCGGTACTCGCAGTTCACTTGACGCAGCAGTTCATCACATTTCATTGCCAATTCCTTGTCGTGAACCGCGACCCCGCTGTGTTCACCGATGATGAGGATCTTGTAATGAGGAAGCGCGCGCGGTGGTTGAGAAGGTACGCACGTGAGAAATCGACCGGCGAAGACTCTCGGATACTGCGTTCGCAGTTGGTTGAAAACAATAGTGAGTTGCTCGGCGGTGAGTTTTTCGCCAGTGAACGAGTATTCGAGACCACGGCGTTTGATGAACGCGAGATCCGGCAGCCCACGCACTTTTCGCCGGCACAGAAACAAATCATTCGTCCGATAACGCCGCAGACCGAAGCCGTTGCTTACGATCATCTCGTACAGTTTTCCGGGTTGAAGTTCGTTTGCGTTGATCACTCTTTCCGATTCGTCGAGAAACTCAAACAGAATGCCTCCAGGCAAGGGAAGAAACGCAACGTCATCTTTCTCGAAGTTACTTAACGTCTCTATGGTTTCAGTTGACATGGAATACATCGGAATCAGCCGGTAGCGTGCGGACGGAAGATACACTTGCAGCCGATCGAGAAACGGTCTGAGATATCCTCCGGTCCAGCAAATGTAAGCCGCGAGCGCGGGCGCCCAAAGCTGAACTGGTACCGGCTTGTCGCTGGAAGCAATTGCCGCCAACCGGTTTTTGCTGCCCACCGAATCGAGTCGTCGGGCGATGCGGCGAACGTCTTTGTTGAACCGCTTCCGATCCTTGCGCCACGTTCGAATGAGTCTGGAACTCTCCCTCCAGTTTTTCTCGAGTTCATCGAAGAAGATAGAAATCGTTGACGGGTTGGTGGCGTAGATAACGCCGGGATTAGCCACGGCGATGATCCACAGTCGCACTGCTGTCGCGCCATACTCAGCAGCAAGCGCGCGTATCGCGGGATGGCGTTGCACTCGATACGGCGCCTGAAGCGTCGTGAAGTAGTTTGGCAAATCCATCTCTTCGAGCAGCATCGACGTCAGCGATGCATCGCGTTCAAACGTGCTGAAGACATAGAGACTGGTTCGTTTGAGTCTGAACGTCCAACAAGCGCGTGCGAACATGTCACTGAAGAGGAATTTGAGCGTGCGCAAGCGATGATTTGTGTAGAGCAGTCGTTTTGGATCACCGGCTGAACCGGACGTGAGTGCGAACCGTGCGCCATGGCCAGTTTTGCGAGCTGCGGTTGCGATGGAACGTTCAACTTCAGGACCGTAAGAGAGTATCGGCGTGTCGAGTGTGACGTTGTAGCGTCGTCGTAACCGTTGTTGATTTGCTGCAAAGGTATAGATGCGCAGACGTTGCCACACGCTCATCACGAGACCCGCGATTCTGACGCAATGCGCAATCGCCAAACGCAGCCAATCGTTGACTTGTCCTCTCATAACAACTCTTTTCGTGCTAAGGCGAGCTGCTGTTCGTACATTTCAACCAGTGCGCGCGCGTCTGGCGCGTCCAAGAGCGCTGGATCGTAAGTAAAGGTGAGCCACGTTTGACCTTGATGTGTGGCGCCGTTTATTGCGAGATGCTGCCGTGGGTGCAACAGACCAACGCACTCAATTCGCGTTACGTATTTAAAAGCCTCGGCCGCGTCACCGGACCAACGTTCGGCATGAGTGAAGACGCCGGTCGAGAGATCCACGGTCGGTTGCCGCAGGTAGCCGTTGAACAGTGGCGAGACCATGGCGCGCGGTAGCTTTGTGAACAGCGGCGGTTCCGTTACGACCCATTCGCCGTGCTTGATGGACCAGGAGTTCTGTTTCCGTACTTCGCGCGCCTTGTCGCTAAATGAACAATCGCGCGCATATCTCGCGTAAAGCCGGATACGGCTGGTTCCGTTCCCGAATGCGGCTGTGTTTTGGCTTCGAATATTGATCGGTAGCCACAGTCCGATCTTCTGGTTGCGCTGAGGATCATGTTTCTGGTTCCACAATCTGAACACCTCGAGCGCGCAAGCGGCCAATAGATCGTTGTAGGTGAATGCGTGTGTTCGGCGGCAGGCGCGTTGTAGATCGGTCGCGCGAAAGTTGATTGTGATCCAGTGTCGCGCGCCGGAAGGGATGTAGTTTGTGGTCCATAGCGGTTCTGATGCACCCTTGTAAGCAAACGCGCTACGCCGCACCAATGCTTTTGAGGCACGCAACGGCACTTCAGAAAACAATGCGGGCGACGATTCGGGATCGGCCAGTCCATAGGCGACGCTGAGTTGATGGCCCAACCATAAAGCCGCGCTCATGCCGTCAGCCGCCGCATGATGAAAACGGGTCACGAGCGAGGCTTCATAGTCGCCATTTGCTTTCAGGATCTGTTTGACGGGACGCTGAACGCGCAGATCGAAAGGCTCGTTGACGAACGTTTCAAGCGAAGGTTTGCCGTTGGTGTAGACAGGGAGTTCGGGACTGGGCTTTGCCGCATAGAGCCAGCGTCGGTTGTGGATGGTTGAACTGCTGACCGGATACCGCTTCATCGCGCTGTTTGCGCCGGCGCGTAACTGCTCGAGCGAAGGTGGATTACTGAGGTACAGGATCAACGTGAAGTCCTGCGGCGACTCGCTGCTGTCGAGCAGATCAAAAGCGTAGTCCAACAGCGAAAGCTTCTTCTCGTAACAAGACTCGCGACTCATATCTTGGGCGCTGTGAGCCTGATATCGCGTTGCGGCCACCAGCCACTGCCGCTCGGCGCTGATTGCACGTACGGCCGCAACTCAATCCACGAAAGTTTTGGTTGCAGGTGATGCTCGCGATGCATCGACAGGCCGAGCGAGAACCAGTACATAAACTTGCCGTAGTAGTTATGTGACCGAAGTTCCAGGGCGTCTGTTGAGAAACCTTCATGTGTTTGTACTGCGAACGGATACCAGAGCAACAGTGAAACAAGAACAAGCGGTGGCGCCATACCCCACAGCAGTCTTGTTGGACCAACGAATGCGAGCACTACTGCGAACAGTACGGCGATCGCGACGTAGTTCAAAAACAGCTCCAACAGATCGGCGCGTTTTAGTCTTCCTCTTTTACGAAGCCAGAAGAACCAGTGATGCGGCATAGCGATGGCCCGCAAACAGAGTTCGAGAAAGTTGCGTGACTTCATGAAGTGATCGGGATCTTTGTCCGGCACGTTCGTGAACGCGTGGTGCAATTGGTGGGTGCGGCGAAAGTTTGTGTATGGGACCATGCTGGGCAACAGCGCGATGCGGCCCCACCAGAAGTTTGCACGTCGCGTGCGTCCGAGATGTCCGTGAACACTCTCGTGGGCCATCACTGTGCCCAGGAAGATGAGATATGTCCGCAGTAAAACGTCAACCACGAAATGAAAACCGTTTGCTAAGGGAATGAAGAGCGAACCGACTGCCAACAGGCAAATCACACTGATAAGACTGCGGTTGAGGTAGTAGACCTGTGGTCGGCGGATGTTCATAGCGTGAGGTTAGCAGCGAACGAGTTGACCTATAATCACACTTGTGGCAGTTGATTAACTGTCACGCGCGCGTGACTGATCTATTAGCGTCTCCTGGAGAATACCCGCCATGTTCTGGACGCGTATCCTCTTCCTCTTTTTCTTCTTGGCTACGGTAGCGGGTCAATCCCCATCCCAATCGCCACCGCCCAACCTCGATACACTCCGGACCGAAGGCTACGAAGCGCTCTACAACCTCGATTACGAAGGAGCACGCCGGCGCTTTCAAAAGATGATCGACCTGGCACCCGATCATCCCGCAGGTCCGCAGTGTTTCGCCGCCAGCTTGTGGATTCAGCAGCTAAATGAATCGTGGGAACTGAAAGCAACGCTCTACAGCGACAAGGCTTACACGAACGGAAAAACTAAAGTCGATCAGCGCAAGGTCGATGAGTTTCGGCGGTGGACCAGACGCACGAAGCAGCTCTCCGAAGCGCGGCTCCGACGCAACCCGAAGGACATCGAAGCGCTCTATTTTCTTGGCGCCGCTGAAGGATTGGAGGCCGCTTTCTCAGCCGCGGTTGAACGGAAGTTCATGCCCGCGTTGCGCACCGGAGCGAGCGCGGTGGACCATCATCGCAAAGTGCTCGAGTTGTCGCCGCAGTTCTACGACGCGGAGTTAACCATCGGACTTCAGGATTATGTGATTGGCTCGTTGCCGTTGCCGTTGAAGATGTTAGCCGCGACGATCGGGGTACGCGGTTCAAAGAAACGCGGGCTCAAAGAGTTGGAACAAGTCGCAGCGCAAGGTCATTGGGGACGCGACGTCGCCCGCTCGTTGCTCGTCGACCTTTATAAAAGAGAGAAACGTTGGGACGATGCGATTGCGATGTCGCGTGAGCTGTCTGAGCGTTATCCGCGAAACTACCTGTTCAAACTTCAACTGGCAGATGCAATGGCGTTGAAGATCGTGGCGTCCCGCAAATCGAAGACGTCCGCGGTGGCGCCGAATGCTGAGCGAGAAGTGTTTGGCGTGTTTGATTCGTTGTTGCGAGACAAGAGCTTCGCGGCCCAAACCACCTTGGTCCAGTTTCGGAAAAACGAGACTCTTCGCTTACTCAAATAGATTTGCCTGCCTGAAAAATTCTCCGAGTTGTCATGGATTACCGGCCTGCGCTGCACATCCTTGGAGCGCGCTTTTCTGTTGGCCGTTGATGATTCCTTTTTTCTTCAGATCATTAGCTACGTGAGCAATACAACTCACGAACTGCCCGTGATTAGTTGCCTCCTCAGCGCAATCTGCAACCAGGTCAGAGATCGTGAGGCCGCCAGGCACCACGGTATTGGGGACACCTGAATCACATCCATCGATCAGCACATTTGTTTCACCCAGAATGCGAACAGCGCCAGATTCTTGAGAGACGGAGGAGATGCCGGTAAAAGGGTTCAGGAAACCCATTTGGAATGACCCCGCATGGTAGTCGAAAGGGATCTGGGCGTTAGCTAAAAGATAACCTTGGTCCGCGCCCTGGGGAGCGAATAAGGCGAAGTAAGTTCCAGGCTGCAACAATAAATTGATGGCTACGGATTCGTAGGAAATGTTCAGTGGATCATTGTCGTGGGACAATACGAATGATGCCAGAACTGTGGAGGCATCCGGAACACCGTTCGTGGCCGGACGAATTTGAACGGTGAAGGGAAGAGTGTTGGGGCATAGAGGTACGCCATTAATAATAGAGATGCAATTGTTCATGAACCCTCCGATCTCAGTGAGGGTTGTGGGTTCTGTAAGAGTGAATTTCGGCCCTATAAACTGAAAGGGGAGAATACTTACTCCAGCAGTTCCAGCGCCGTCGAATTGTGTATCGGGTGTGGCCGGTCCCAATGTATTGACGATTGAAATAGTGGCACTGGTTCCGGGAGCTACACTCGCAAAGATGAAAAGACCGGCAGTTAGCGTGGCAATGAACTGTCGCAGCTTTTTTGAGGAGGCGTGGTTGAGTGGGTGCACGTTCATGGCTCTATTCCTTTCTTGAGTTACGCCAGGGCGATGGAGCGTTGAGTTCAGTAGTAGAGATTGAGTTGAGGCGAATTATGAACGATCAAGGCAGGAAAAACAATAAATTCAAGGCTCCTGCTTCACCAATTCCTGCGTTCCGGGTTTGAATCGAAACAGCGCGACTGACACCGCGAGATTCCGTTCGTCAACAAAGTGCATGAACACGGGCACCACTCGTCCGCCGTACGCGGAAATACTGCTGTAATCACCGAAGAACACGCGGTTGTTTGGCGCGAAAGGCGGCACGTCGATCTTGCGATTAACAAATGTGCGTCCGCCATCGACACTGCGCGCAAGCGTAAGACCCGTGGTTGCGCCAGACGTGTCGCGTCGATCGTAGAAGACGATGTTCACCGAGCCGTCAACCGGATCAACCGACATCCACGTAAAGAACTGTTCTTTTCCATTTTTGAGTTTATCGTCGTTGACGCGGATGGGCTCCGACCAACTCTCGCCTGCGTCGCGCGACGACATCACAAAGACGTCCGTATCGCCGTTGCGCGCGTCGATCCAGTTGACGTAGAGCGTTCCTTTGTTTGGTCCATCGCTGAGATCGACAGCAGTGTTTGGCATGCCATTGGCGCGTTCGAGACCTTGGACTGAAAAGTCCCATCCGCCGGGAATGTTTCCGATAACTTTGTCTTTGCCAAACGTGAGTCCGCCGTCTAGTGATTTGTCGAACACCAAACCGAGTGGACCAGCCCAAACGATGTAGACTTCGCCCTTTGGTCCAACAGCAGGCACAGCGCCTTCGACCGTGTTGTCGCTGTCGAGGCAGTCGCCGCCCGTGTCCGAGATACGAAAGGGCATTGAGAACGTCTGCCCCTGATCGGTCGAACGCGTGAAGTAGATCTGCGACTTATGTTCGGGATTGGAACTGCCGTAAACATCGAACCGCGTCCAGGCGAGATACACGTTTCCCTTCGAACGCGAAGCGGGCGCGTTATCGACCACGATTCCGGGTTTGTCTTCGAAAGGAATGACGGTGTTGATGTGGTTTATTGCCGGCGTGCCGTCCGTCCAGGTTTTGCCGCCGTCTTTGGAGACGTTCACGATCATTCCGTTTTCCGCGCGCGCGGGACGCGCCTGCCGAATGCCGTCGAACGAAAGATGTACGTGATAGGCGATTCCGTCGCTGCTGAACGCAACGACGTCGTCACCCTGGACGAGGTTCTTTGGATCCGGAGTGGGCACGGTGGTCCACGTCTTACCACCGTCGAAGGTGACGTAGTGATAACTGCCGGCGCGTGGTTTTGGTGGCCGGCCGGTTTGGAACGAAGCCGCGACTATGTTGTCGGGATTGTGTGGATTAATGGCGATCGTAACTTCGGCAGGATTGATCGCCGTCGGCTCACTGATGCGAACGACTTGCTGCGCTTGAACGTGCGGCAGCGCGAGAAGAGAAGACACAAGAGCCCACGAAACCACCGCCGCTCCAAGGCTTATTGATCTGGTCCACATCTTTTTCTTTTCGCACACTGCTTAGCAGGCGGTCAAGGATCTGGATTAAAATACCACTGACATGTCTACCGAAGCGTGCACACACATCGAGGCGATCACTGACGTCAAACAACCCACGAGACGTGTTTGTGAAGAGTGTGTGAAGATTGGAGCGCAGTGGGTGCATCTGCGCACGTGCCAGCAGTGTGGCGTCACGCTGTGTTGCGATAGCTCACCAAACCGCCACGCGACAAAACACGCAAAGTCGAGCGGTCATCCAGTGATTGCATCTGCACAACCGGGTGAGCGTT
>DASZDV010000075.1:0-7103 GCA_035941575.1 Pyrinomonadaceae bacterium | reverse complement strand
GTGTCGGCAATCATGGCATCGCGAGGCGACGTCCTGACGCCTTTTCCGATACGGTCTGCGAGTCGAATCGCCAGCACCTGATGCCAGTTGTTCGCGAAACCGAGGAAAGGTCTCGCAAACGACGCGAGCGCGTAGCCAGAGACCACGAGCCACTTTCGTTTGCGCCAGCGGTCGCTGATGTACCCGGCAAAGAGTTTCAGCAGACTCGAGATTGATTCGGCGAGTCCTTCAATGATTCCGATTGCTTTCGCGGACGCGCCTAATCCGGCTGTGAGAAAGATGGGCAGCAGCGGATAGATTATCTCGCTGGAAGCATCGTTGAGCAGGCTGACAACGCCAATGGCGACTACGTTGCGCGGCAGTCGTTGGTAACGGCGCCAGAGATTGCTCACTGTTTTTTGTAGGAGGCTTTTACTACGGTCTTGATGTTTCCACGCACGTGAAAGTCGCCGGCGATCTCAACACTCAGCGGATCGCACGCGGCGACGAAGTCTTCCAGAATGATGTTGATGACGTGCTCGTGGAAGATCTTCACGTTGCGAAAGGAATTGATGTAGAGCTTCAGACTCTTCAGTTCAATGCAACGCTCGTTAGGAACATATTCAATGCGGATCGTGGCGAAGTCGGGAAAGTCGGAAAACGGACAGATCGCCGTAAACTCCGGGATCTCGAAGTTGATCTTGATCTCGTTGCCGGGAAACTCGTACGCGAACGTATCGAGCGGAAACAGCTTCATCTCCGCGCGCGGTGTTGATTGGATGTCGAGGCACTGCTGGCTCATCTCAGTAGGGACTAGATGTTACCCCACCGCGGCCTCTATCGAAAATCTTGATTAGCGCCAGTCCCGCGACGAACCCGCCGATGTGCGCGGCGTAGGCCACACCTCCTGTTTGCGAGCCCTCTCCAAGGATCCCGATGCCGCTAATCAACTGGAAGGCGAACCAGATCCCGATCGCCACCCACGCGGGCACCTGGGTCAGGAAGCGGAACAGAAATACAGTCACACGCCGAGACGGATGAAGCAGCATGTAACCACCCAAAACGCCTGAAATGGCTCCCGAAGCGCCGAGGCTCGGCACCAGCAGGCTCGCTTCGTTAGTCGCAAACAAAGCCGTCGTAAAGACGTGGGCCAACGAAGCAATCAAGCCGCAAACTAAGTAGAAAACCAAATAACGTAGGTGGCCCAGGCGGTCTTCGATGTTGTCGCCGAAGATCCAAAGGAAAAGCATGTTGCCGGCGATGTGTGCAATACCGCCGTGCATGAACATGGAAGTGAAAAGCGTCAGGTAAACGGAAAATGGCGTCTCACCCAGGCCGGGAATCAGCACGCGTTGGCCAGTCACCGGATGAGTGAGTACGCGACTCGGTGTGACGATGTCGTGCCCACTCAGGATTTCTCCCGGAACTGTCGAGAATGCGTAAGTGAATTGTTCGTTCGTGCCGATGCCTTGCAACACGACGAAAACGAAGATGTTAAGTGCGATCAACGCGTAGTTGACGTAAGGCGTTGTCGTCCGGTCGGTGTTGTCGTCGTAGAGTGGAAAAACCATGGCCCATTAACCCCGTGTGGTCCGCAGGAATCTACGCATGCGGTTTGCGCAGAATGTGACGCGGCTGTTACTAAACCGTTAATCCGCGCTGCGCGCCAATGGAACACCGGCCTGAACAATCGCCGGCTCGTGCGGACGCAGCAACTCGTAACCTTCCGACCGCGCAACATAAGTCGCCGCCGTTATATCGCCGGTAACGTTCAGCGTCGTGCGACACATATCGAGCAAACGATCCACGCCGATGATGATCGCAATCAACGCGGGATTGATGCCGATGGTCGCCAGCACGCCGATGATAAAAGGAATCGACCCTGACGGAACTCCCGCCGTTCCGATACCGCCGAGAATTGCGAGATAGAGCACCATCAACTGTTGGCCCAAACTAAGATCAACGCCTGCGAGTTGGGCCAGAAACAGCACCGTAACGCCTTCATATAACGCCGTGCCGTTTTGATTAGCCGTGGCGCCGACGGTCAATACGAAGCTATTGATCTCCTGCGGCACGCCGAGGTTCTGTTCCGAAACGCGCAACGCGGTAGGCAACGTCGCGTTTGAAGACGAGGTCGAAAAAGCCGTCAGGATCACCGTCTTGATCCGCCTGAAAAACTCGATTGGCGAAATGCGCGAGAGAAAGTAGATCGAGAGTGAGTAGACGCCAAACATGTGCAACGATAAACCAAGCAGCACAGTCACCACGAACCATGCCAGCGCCTGAAGCAGATCGAGACCGAACCTGGCGGTGTTGTTAAAAAGCAGACACGCCACGGCGTACGGCGCGAATTTCATGATGATCTCGATGATCTTCGCGGTGATTTCATAGATGCCTTCGAGCACCTTCAGCACCGGCGCCGTCACTGTCACCGGCAGCAACGTGATGGCGATCCCAATCACCAACGCAAAGAACATGATGTGCAGCATGTTGGGATCTTCTTTGTCCGCCACAGCGAAGAACGGGTTCTTGGGAACAATCGTCTCGACGACTGTCATCAACGGCGTGGACTTCGCACCCGGTTTGTTCTTTTCTATTTCCTTCGAGGCGTCGCCTGCATACCGCTCCTGTAGTGCGGCTGAGGTCGTCGGATCGATGCGGTTGCCGGGCCTGATCGTGTTGGCAAGCGTGAGGCCGATCACAACTGAAATCGCAGAAAGAACGAGACAGTAGCCAAATGATTTGAGTCCCACGCGCCCGAGTTTGCGAATATCTCCAATACCGGCAACACCCACGACGAGCGACGCAAAGACCAATGGTACGACGATCATCAACAGTAAACGCAGAAACAGTTGGCCCACCGGCTGCGTGATGTTGTCGACGATCCAGACCACGCGTGGATGATCGCCGCCGAGCACACGGTTAACGGCGATGCCCGCGATCACGCCGACTGCGAGGCCGATGAGAATCTTCGTGTGAAGTGGTATGCCTTTCGGCGAGTCTGGAGTCTCTTCGTCGAGGTCGGTGGCAATCTCGCGCTCAAACGCATCGCGCTCGACTCGTTCGGATTTGCGGCGGTGATTGTCTTTGTTTTCAGGCATCGTTTATCGGCCCCAGCGCAACTTGTCGCGCAGAACGTCGAAGTAGTTTCTATAGCTTGGCTGAATCAGGTTGAACGTCGTGCGGCTCTTGCGAATTAGAACGCGGTCATTGAAGTTCAGCGGAAATCCAACCTGGCCGTCGAGTGTCAGCGCAACGTCTTCCCGATCTGTTTTAAGGAACAGTTCGATCACTGCGTCGTCAGGAACCACGAGCGGTCGATTGGAAAGCGTGAACGGGCAGATCGGAGTGATGACTACGGCATTCATCGAGGGAAAGATCACTGGCCCACCGGCGGATAGGTTGTAGGCAGTCGAACCAGTGGGCGTCGAAACGATCAAACCGTCAGCGCGAAAGGAACTAACAAACTGCGTGTTGAGATAAGTCTCGATCTCGATGATTCGCGCCAGTGCCGACTTGTTGATGACTACGTCGTTGAGGACGCGAGTGTTGGTGACGAGTGCGTCTGCGCGATGCAGTTCAACGTCCAACATCACGCGCTTATCGAGACGATAATTGCCGGCGAGGATCATCTCGAGCGCGTCGTAAAGTTCTTCGATACGAAACTCGGTGAGATAACCGAGGCCGCCGTAGTTGACGCCAAGCACCGGCACTTCCTCATCGCCGACGAGACGAGCCGCCGCGATCATCGTGCCGTCGCCGCCGAGGACCAGCATCAGGTCGACCGCCGACGCCAGCTTCTCAGGCTCGACCTGCGAAATGGCGCACCCGGTCTCGTGTTCGATGCGTTCGCGCTCGATCTGCGGCCCACCGACGAGTTCGATTCCGCGTTGGCCCAACCAGACGGTCAGGTCGCAGATCGTCTTCAAAGCTTGAGGTTGATGCGGTTTTAGAACTAAGCCTATCCGCTTAATTGATGACATGTTTTGAGGCCGGATGATACGAATAATGCGCGAGGTATTCAACGTTTCCTTCGGCGCCTTTGATGGAAGATTCAACCACCCCTTCCACTCTCAACTGTAGGGTCGCCGCAAACTGGTTTACTTCTGCAACCACGCGCAGGCGTTTTTGTTCGTCGCGAACGATGCCGCCGCTGCCTACTTCGCCACGTCCGACTTCGAATTGTGGCTTTATTAAAACGACCATTGAACCGTACGGTCCGAGTAGCGGAACAACAGCAGGTAGAATTTTTGTGATGGAAATGAACGAGACGTCGATGACCACGAGATCGAAATCGACGGAAAAATCTTCCCGAGCCAAATAACGTGCGTTCACGCCTTCTCGGACTTCGACGCGCGGATCGTTCCGAAAGCGCCAGTCGATCTGGTTGTGGCCGACGTCGATCGCAAAAACCTTCATCGCGCCGTGTTGTAAGAGGCAATCTGTGAAGCCGCCGGTCGACGCGCCGACGTCGAGACACACGAGTCCGCGAACATCTATCTGGAACTGCTTGAGTGCGGCTTCGAGTTTTAAGCCGCCGCGACCGACGTAACGCGATGTTGGATCGTCTGCTTTTTTAATTCGGATTTGTGCGTTGGTGGAAAACTGATCGGAAGACTTTTCGACGCGTTGCTCGTTCACGAGCACGACCCCTGCCATGACCATCGCCTGCGCCTTCGTACGCGATTCAGCCATGCCGCGCTCGACCAGCAACTTGTCGATCCTCTCCCTCTTCACACCACTTAGTTCTCCCTGCCCAACGACGCGTAGCGTCGGAGTGAGTTTAGCCCGGCGTTTCAACGCCGGGTAGTGGCGGAAAGAGGAAAGGGGCGTCGCGTTAGCGACGCTGGAATCAAGCCTGGCGGCGGGAGGCGGCGGTCACTGCGCGAGGCGTGTCGTTCAGACGTAGTTCGCCGGCGCAATCGTGGCAAAGCCAAACAATAATGTGTGGAGCGTCAGACCAGAAAAACGGGGTTACCTTGCCTGAGACCTTAACCGCGTGGTCAACACGCAGCCGTTGCAACGCCTGAACATAAAACACCCCGTTGTAAAAATCGCCCTCAGCCCCTTCGTCCCGGTGAATACACTCCCGCTCCCGAAACATCTGTCTGCCCATGATGATTCACCATTCTCCTCGCGCACGTCGCGCGAATCGCTAAACCGGTTAATAAGAGCGTCGGGGATTTGCTATAAGTGTGAGGCCTTGAAACGAGGCAGCGATACTATATCACGGTCGGCGCAAACCTTCGAAAATTTCGTTGATGTTTGATAAGTCTCGGTCGTTGTGTTGTGCGCGGCGTCGCTCGCGGCGCTCCTCGCGTCGTTCAACTCGGCGCCCGCGGCGTTCCTGCCACTGCTCGAACAACACCGCTTCTCTGATACTGCGCAACTCTTCCTCTTCACTACGCCTGGGTTGAACATCGGGAAGAGGTTGGCTAGCGGGACGATCTGTGTAATCCCTGTGTATAGGCCTCGGCTTGGGACGTTCCGTGATTACTGCAAGCTCTTGGGGTTGAGGGGCTTCTTCAGGCACAGATAACACGGATAAAGTCTGAATCTCCGGCTGAGGAGCATTGCGGAGCTTGAAATATGCCGAGATCAAGGCCGAGGCCGCGCCCAGAAACATCGCGATCGCAAACGCTCCACCTAGAAACCAGCGCCGCCGATGCTTGACGCGCGCATCAATCTTCTCCAAGGGCACAACCGGTCGGGCGGCCATGACGGTGAGTTCGTCGTCGAAATGGGGCTGCTGAACCATCGTTAAAACACGTTGCAAACACGAGGCCACTCAGAGAGAGGTCGTGGAGAGCGTGATTTGAGGCAGTAAGAAGAGGAGAGGGAACGAAAACCTTCCGATTTGGTGCATGAAAACGACGCGCTCGTGTTCAGGACAGCACTCGTGTCTTCGCGCGCCGTTCGTCAAGAACTTCTATATTCTGTTTCACACGAGTGTAAATTCCGTCCTCGTCGAGCCCGTACTTGGCGAGCAACAGTTTGGCGTCACCGTGAGTAATCAGCCGATCCGGGACGCCCATTCGCACCACACGCACCTGGTCCTGCAATCCGTTCTCTTCGAGCAGCTCGAGCACGGCCGAACCAAAACCACCCGCGAGATACGCTTCTTCAACGGTCACGATCAAACGCTTGGTTCGCGCCAGCGCCAGCAACAGCGGCGCATCCAGCGGCTTCACAAAACGCGCATTTACAACCGTGGTTTCAATGCGATCTTTCGTCGCGAGTTGTTCAGCGGCCGCCAGAGACGGATGGACCATCGCGCCGTAGGCCACAATCGCGACTTCCCCGCCGTCACGCAGAATCTCGCCTTTTCCGATGTCGAGCAGTTGCGGCTCGCGTGTGATGTCCACGCCTACGCCGTTGCCGCGCGGATAACGCATCGCCGCTGGGCCAACGTGTTCGAGCATGGTGTAAAGCATGTCGCGCATCTCGCCTTCGTCTTTGGGCGCCATCAGAATGATGTTTGGAACTGCGCGAAGATACGCGATGTCGAGCAAACCGTGGTGAGTCTGTCCGTCACCGCCCGCAATGCCGCCGCGGTCCAGGCAGAACTTCACATTCAAGTCCTGAATACACACGTCGTGGATCAGCTGATCGAAACCACGTTGGAGGAAGGTCGAGTAGATCGCACAGACTGGCTTCAGCCCTTCGCAGGACATCCCCGCCGCAAACGTGACGCAGTGTTGTTCGGCAATGCCGACGTCGAAGGCGCGTTCGGGAAACTTCTCCAGCGCTTTGCACACGCCCGTGCCATCCGGCATCGCGGCGGTCAATGCCACCACCTTCGGATCGCGTTCCATTAACTCGCAGAGGACGTCGCCGAAAACAGCTGTGTAGGTCGGTGCTTTTGAAGAGCTTTTGATCGCCTTGCCCGTTTTTAAATCGAACGGCCCGGTGGCGTGCCAGCGATAATAATCCGGTTCCGCTTCCGGGAAGCCTTTGCCCTTCGTCGTCAGCGCGTGCACGATGACCGGACCATCTTTGATCTGCTTCGCTTCGTTGAGAGCCGCGACGAGCGCGCGCGGATTATGTCCGTCAACGTAACCGATGTATTTGAATCCGAGTTCACTGACGAGCGCGCCGGGCAGCACGGCCGCGGCAACGAAGTC
>DASZDV010000074.1:0-5642 GCA_035941575.1 Pyrinomonadaceae bacterium | reverse complement strand
GATGGACAGATTGCCTGGTCCCGCGTTTGGAAGCTGACGAAGATGGCCGCGAAGATGTATTTTGAGAAGCAGTAGGACCACGGACGACACGGATTGCGAATCCGTGTCGTCCGTAGTTTTTGGAATTAGCGAGTTACTTTTTCACCGTTCGTCGGCATGTTGCCTAACCTCTCGCGAAACAGGTTCAACAGCAGCAACGTTCCAAGTCCACCGCCCTCGCCACCTGAACCGGTGGCCATGACGTCCGGCGTAATGCGTACGCCTTTCTCGCCAATGACCTTCAGCGTTTCTACAAGAGCCACGCCCTGTGGTCCAAGCGCGTTGACCTGTTCGCGGTAAGCGACACCCTGCGCCTCACCCATCAGCCGGACCTTCTCGGCTTCAGCGCGGCCAGTCTGTTGAATGTAATGGGCTTCGCCCTCGCCTTCAGCCTTGCGCTGTTCGGCGCGCTTGCCGGCGATTTCCACACCCACAGTCGCCGCCATGAGATCTTTCTGATTGTCGGCCTGCGACTTCGTCTTCTCGAGTTGAATGCGTTTTTCTTCAGCTTCTCGTTGAGCGTTGTACATATTCTGCCGCTGCTCGGCGAGAATCTTCTCAGTCTGCGTCTTCATCAACTCTTCCGGCAGATGAATGTGGCAGATGAGCACGTTTACAACGTCGACGTGATACTTCAGCAGGTGTGCGCGCACGCGAGCTTCCGCGCGTTCCTGTTCTTCGTGACGGTTCTGCAAGTAAGCCATCGCTGAAGATTCAGAGGCCTGGTTGCGGAAAATCGAGTCGATGAGCGGATGCATAACGTTTTGAATCAGCCGTTCGATGCCGCCGATCTTCGCGACCATGAATGGCGCATCCTCGGGCTTGACGCGAAACACGACTCGCACTTCCAGCTGCATCGTGAAACCGTCCTTCGAAATCACTTCGAACGGATTGAAGGTGTTTGCGACTTCACCAGCCGTCCATTCGACCGTCTGGTTCGTTGTCGGAATAACGATCGGACTGATCGCCAACGTGTTGACGTAGTAGCGGCCTGGTCCGACAACTGTCTCCTGAATACCACGATAACCCTCAGGCACGACGTAAGCTTCGTGCGCTCCTTCGTCGAGACGTCGATCCGCCGGATCCCCGGTCATCAGATCGGCTTTGATCTCTTCGACGGTGCGTTTGTCGTCGATCATGTCGAGACGGGCAACCGACTGCGCCGCCTGCTCGCGCTCCTCGCGCTCCATCCGTTGGCGAACTTTCGCGGCCATTTCGCGTCGTACTTCTTCCGACGGGTCTTTGCCGACGTTCGACACGACCACTGCGACTTCGCCCGGTTTGATCTCCTTCGCTGTTTCAGGAATTACTTTGAAGAGCAGCGGGTTGATGTAATAGGTGCCTGGCAGCAAGATGTCTTTCTGTGGACCACGCTGCCCCCCTTTGCCGATGAACTCGTGCCCGTCCTGGAAATTGTCGTGTCCAGCAAATGATTCAGCGACGTAGTCGCGCGGATTCAGCGGCGCTCCGTCGAGAGCTTCAACGAGGCCGATGCCGTTCTCGTTGATCACTGTCGCGTCATAAAGTCGCACGCTGAAGAGACCGGGTTTTGTTTCGCTTGAACCATCGATCTGTCCCGATTGCGTCAGGATGCGATATACGCCGGGCGTGAGAATGTCGACTTGCGGTCCCTTCTGACCACCCGCGGCGATGAACTGTTCCGCGTCCTGGAAGTTACGATGGTTTGTGATCGCTTTGCCGAGTAGACGGCCGGGATCGAGTGGATCGCCATCGGCGGCACTAACTACACCCACTTTGCCTTGCGGCACCATCGTCGCTTTCGCTACCGAAACGCGAAACAGGTACGGATGTATGGGCCACAACCCCGGCGGCAGCGTGCGCAACTGAATGCCTTTCACGCCACCCTGCTTGATAAACGCAATCGGATCCTGGAAGTTGTTGTGTGCATTCTGTGCCCGATCGGGCGCGAAGATGCGGCCTGACGGCATTGGTTCACCGTCAACAGCCTCAATGATGCCCATTTCGTCCGGACCGATTTCGATTAGTGGCACCTTACGCACCACTCTTTCGAACGGAAACTTGATCAGGTGTAATCCCGGCTTGAGTACGTCAGCCTGAATGCCAACTTCGCCTTCAGTAGCGACGACGCGTCCCGGCGGCATCTTTGCGCCGACGTAGCGCCGTTCCTTGATCGCGATTTCGCGGGCGCCGACGTTCACGAAGATGCGGTTCAGGAATATGAGAAAGATGATCAGTAGAACCCCGATGCCGAAGATCAGCGGCAACGCGGATGTAATGTCAAAATTTTCCATAGCATGTCTCTTTCAAATCAACTGGAGGCAGTCGATCGGTTGGTTGGGTTGTTAGCACGTTCGAGTTCGCGCTTCGCTCGCGAGAGCGTACGCTTCAATACAAAGCCGGCGCCTGAATTGCGCGTGTTTGATGACAGTAACCAGAATTCACCGTTGAGAAGATTCTGAAGTTCTGCCGCTGATAAATCTGGAATTCTGCCGCTTTCCCACATGCTGAGAGCAAGCTCTGCCGCTTTGTCGTACGTTTCAGCGTCGTCGGCGATTGCCGCGAGATGCAGCATCTCTGCGGTTGAATTTCTGTCGGGAGACTGTCGCCACTTTTCGAAGAAGTCTTCGGCCAGTTGTCGTTTTGCCTGGCGCTCATCAATGTCCTGGACCGCGGCGCTTTCAATTAGCGGTCGCTCTTCTGTCGCGGCTATTTGTGCCGGTTCCGGATTCGAAAACAGAACTGCGACGGGCGGCGGCGGCAGTTCGATAGTTTGCGTTGCCTTCGCTGGTTTCTGCCAAAAGTAAATGGCGATAGCGATTAAACCTATGACGAGAACTGAAGTAATGAGAAGGGTGACCATCGCGCCGGCAACGCGCCGTTATCTTTTGCGTTGCCGCTATCTGTTTATACGCTCCTACGGAACAAAAGTTCAAGGAACCGGCCGCGCTTGCAGTGCATGCTAACGATTCAGGGCGTTGAAAAAGAGCGGATATGTGGCCAGCGATTGGGCGCGATATTGCGGCCGGAAGCCGAAAAGAATGATGTGGCCTTCACCGACCTGTACCTCAATCAGCGCGGCTTTGCCTTTCAACAACTCACCTCCCAGCAACCACCCTGAAAGCAGCGGATTCTCCTCTAGGGGATAGGAGGCGATCACTTTAACGTTTGCGGGCGGAGCGCTCCCGTCGCCACTGTTCACGATTTCAAACGCCGGCGAGTCTTCGACCCACGCAATTGTTTCTCGCGGCATGCCGGCCGCGATGGGATGCGACGTGTCGAGTTCAATGCGCAGAATTGATCCTGGCGCGTAGAACTCTGTACGAGGCTTTCCAGCAAGAACGTTGCGCACAGGCAGCTTGAATTGTTCGATCGCGAAGTTTGACGCTCGGTTCAGGAAGACTAACGTTCCGCCACTCTCTACAAACTCGCGCAACGCGATCACACCTTCTGGTCCAAGCCCACCGGTATACTCCGGAGGCATCGCGCCGGTTCGATAACCCTCCAACAACGTTCGCGCAGACTGATCCGGGAAGATAATCGTTGGGTACTTGATCGTCACACCCGGCGAGGGTTTATAAAACACTGTGTGTGATCGTAATGCTTTGTCGCCGATGAGAGCGTAAGGAAAGAGCTTCCGGTCGAAAATCCACCGGGTCCAACCTTCGTCGTTGCTCGGAACGGACGAATGGTAAAGCGCTTTCAAGGGAGTTCCTGCTGAGTAGCCTATGCCAACCGCCTGATTCACCTCGCCTCCGGGAGACCCTGTATACCGAAATGGCGCCTTCACCGGCTGAACAGTCACGCCCATCAACAGCGGCAGCGTGTGTGCTGTTACGTCGTACGGAGCTATCGGATGACCCGCTGCGTCTCGCAAGTTTGGATATCGCTGTACTTCCAACAGCGCTTTCGCAAAAGCTCCATACGGCTGGTCCATCCTCACGAGTTGTGTTCCATCAGGAAATACATGCGAGCCCACCTTGAACTGTGTGCCTTCTTTAGGAAAGTGGCGTTCGACGCCACCGCGGTCGAGAATGCCCGTGAGGTTGGGCGTATTAGCAGAAGGCTCGATCAAAAACCCAAACAACTCGCCCGGCCGTCGTGGCCGCACCGCTGCCTTCCCAATCCCGTAAAACCGTTGCAACCACTCGACACGATGATCCGCGGCATGCTTCATCAACAAGAACGCCGCGGTCGTCATGTAATTTGTGATGTCACTCAGATGCCACTCACCACCGCGCCATAGTGGTCCAAAGTTCGCCGACTCCTGCTGCGGATTGTATCCCTCACGCGACGTGAGCTCTTCGAACTTCAACGTGGTAGGCGACGCGATCTTTGCTGACGCTGTTTCCGAAAGCATGCGAACACCGGCGTGATAATGAGAGTAAGCACGCGCCGGTGCCCACGCGTCGTACGTCGAGTTTGTAGTGATTCCCTGAAAGCCTTTCGCGCGCATTTCACGCGCCATCCAGTTGCCGAGTTCGGTATAGCCTTGCACGAGCGGCTTTGGCACGTTTGGCTCGACCGGCGCCATGTAAGGCGGCAGAAAAAGCCGCGAACCCATCGCGCCTTGCTGGTGTATGTCGTGGACGATCTGCGGATGCCAGACGTTGTGAATCTTATCGACGGTGAGCTGCGTTTCGACCTGCGTGAACGAGTACCAGTCACGATTGTTATCGTGTCCGGTGTACTTGTGATAAAGCTCGGGGGGATCCGTTCCTTCGAACGGCGTGCCGAGCGTTTTGTCATACCAGTTCTTCACAATGTCGACGCCGTCGGGATTTAGCGAAGGAACCAGCAGGATGATTGTGTTGGCGAGTATTGTTTGGACCTCGGGATCGTTTGACGAGGCCAGCCGATAGGCGATGAGCATGCTCGAGAGGTATGAGCCGACTTCGGTTGAGTGAATACCGCACGTGATCAGCACGATTGTCTTGCCGCGTTTGATCAACTCCGCGGCTTTACGATCGCGCGCAGCCGCTAGCCCAAGTTTGCGTGGATCTGCGAGTTGCGCCTGAATCTGTTTGTATTCTTCGAGCTTTGTGAGGTTCTCTGGCGCGCTAATCGTGGCCATCACGAAGGGTTTGCCCATCGAGGTTTGACCGAGAGTTTCAAATGTCACACGGTCACTCGCGCGATCTAGTTGTTCAAAATAAGCGACAACCTGATCCCACGAGGCGAGTTTCCGGTCGTCGCCGGGTGTAAACCCAAGCACCGCGGCAGGCATCGGAACGTCAGCGGCGGAATAGGATCCGATTGACTGTACTGGACGCGTGAAAGCGAGTAGGGCCAGAAGCAGGAGCAGGGCCGGTGTCCTGAGTTTCATCGCGCGCAGTTTATCACCAAAACTGCGGTAATCAGGGCCATTAACATGCTTGCCGAGCGCGTGCGGCCCGTGTAAAGTAGCGAACGTTTCAAACCCCGCGCACTCCCCGTTGTGGAAAACCTGTTGGAGGTCAAACCGGATGTCGAGTGAAAGCATCCCTGCGAACGAGTACCCAGATCGAGTTGGTTTCAAACCCGATAATCCTTATCTCGCAACTTTTCGCCCCTACATTCCAGCGGGAGTTCGGCTTCGCGAACTGACGCCGCTGCCGTTGATCGTAGGCACGATTCTCGGAGTG
>DASZDV010000073.1:0-3015 GCA_035941575.1 Pyrinomonadaceae bacterium | reverse complement strand
ATCGTCCTGACAATCTTTCATCAGCCGGTCTTCCACAAAATCTTCCGTGTTGATCTGAACGAAGTAACACGCAACTCCGGCCTGCGAAAGTTTGAGTCGCGCTGTCGAAAAATCTGAATTGCTCGCTGAGTCCACTCCGTCAGTCAAAGCAACAACCGCACGCCTTCCGCGCACATCCTGACTCGGCGGGTCGCGAAATATGGAGTCGACAACACGTTGGAGCGCGTCGTAATAAGGGGTGCCGCTGCTCGAGCCAAGATGCTCGACCGCTGTTCTCAACTCGCCGCGATCACTGGTCAAAGGCGCAAGGACCTCAACCGTGGGAATCGGATCGTTGACCGTCCGCGCAGTATTGAACGCAACGATGCCGACACGATCGCCTGGTCGCAGCGCTTCGATAAAGCTCGTGGCAGCCGAGCGAATGAGCGCAACGTCGTCGCGCGTCGAGCCTGACGTGTCGAGGAGTAAAGCGATCTCGAACGGAGTGTCAGTCGTGCCGAAGTTTGCGATTGTTTGCTGCTGGCCGTCTTCGATGATGCGGAAGTTCTCGGGCTTTAGGCCGGACAACGGCCGCCCCGAACTGTCAGTGACGACCGCGGGCACTGAGACGAGTTGCGTATCTACGCGAACAACATCGCCTTCATCGACCTCTTCCGCCGATCCGGTGTTCGCCGGTTTTTGCGTTTGGTTCGCTGGTTCCGTGACGCGGCGCGGGCGTTGCTGCTGTTGGGAAGAGATCTCAGCAATAGAAATACCAATTACTAAAATGGTAAGAACAAGCAGACGACAGTGCTTAAGAATTACAACTGACATGGCTAAAAATCCGGATGGGCTCTCGTGGGATGAATATAAACCCGCGGCGGCAGAAACTGCAAAACGCCTCAGACCATAACGCGTCTCAGCTTTTCGCGTTCAATAATCTGCGCTTGAAAAAGTCCAGTGTGTATTTAGTTACGTTTTCGGCGCCAATACTGTGAGGCAAACCAGGGAAGATCTTGATCTCGAAGTCCTTTTTCAGCTCGGTAAGACGATCGCGCAACAGATAGGCCTGACTCACTGGAACATTCTCGTCCTTGTCGCCGTGGAGAATTAGCACCGGACACTTGAGTCGCTCCATCTGAAAAACCGACGATCGTTCCCTAATTGCCTCCTCAGTCATCCCGCTTTCTCTTTCCATGTTCTGTCGAATTCCTTCGATCGTCACTTCGTCGTGCGCCTTCTTGAAGTCATAAACTCCCGCACCCAACACGACCGCACGCACGTCATCGAGTTTTACGGCGAGGAGCGATGCAGCCATGCCACCGCGCGAATAACCGTAGATTCCCATCTTGCGCCGGTCCACAAAGGACTCGTGCTGAAACTTACGATAGCCTTCGGTTAGCACTCGCAGCGTGTTCGGGCCAACGTAATCGGCTTTGCCTTCTGACTTGCCGAATCCCGGCTGAGTGATACCGACACCGGCAAATCCTTCGCGCGCCAAAGCCAAACCGAGCGGTATCAGATCAACCGCAGTTCGTTGAAATCCGGGAATCATCAGGATGCCGGGAAAGCGTCCCGCACGAGCAGGACGAAACGATATGGCTTCAACGGAGAGACCGTTGGATGTGTAATCGTAACGACAAACGGTGACTTCCGCTTCGAGACATTTTTGCGTTGCGAGTGCTTCGCGGACCTTGTCTGGTGTGGTCGTTGTGGCTTGCTGAGCGTGAGCTACAACGGCAAACGCGATGATTAGCCAGAACAAACGTATGTGGCGTGTCATGAACATTGGTGTACCACAGATCCGCGTCGTCTGCGTAGCTTGACACTCCTTAGCGGCTCGCTTAGCATGACGACTCGCTGCGGTAACATGCTGTTTGAGACGCGTGCCCTGCTGAGTTTTTTGAAGTTTGATGGTTGAGAACGGACTGGTGACAGGGCTGGTCCTGACGAAGGCACGTACGTCAATGGTAGACGGCTTCCCTTACAAGGAAGAGGTTGGGGGTTCGAGTCCCTCCGTGCCTACCAATCTCAGCGCGTGCGAAAGTTCTTTGCGGAGTCGTAGTTCAGTTGGTTAGAACGCCGGCCTGTCACGTCGGAGGTCGCGGGTTCGAGTCCCGTCGGCTCCGCCATTTATTTTAAGAGCTTACGTCGATTGATAATCACCAACAGACGCAGGTTTGCATCTGTTTTCTTCGGCGCGAAGTAGGGAACTTCCTTTCTGGCTTGTTCAGGCGAACGTTTCGCTTGCCCGGTGATCGCCGCTGGGTGTACCCTCTTACTACTAAGATTGTAGGTTTCACACCTATTCCGAACTCTCCCGGTTTACGTTCCTCCTATTAAACCCCTTTAGTTAAAAATGAAGTCAGCGCGCCACAAAATCGGGGGAGGCGAATCATGAAAAAGATTATTTTTGCTGTATTGATTTCTTTGGCTACGGTTTCGCTAGCGGCAGCTGACACGATCTATTTACGCGGCGGAACTACTGTACGTGGCACTCTGCTTGGCTTCATCAACGGCCGATTTGCCATTCAGTTAACGGCCAACGCCACCTTACCAGTACGGTCCAATGACAATCGCAACCAGACAGGATCTTCCGTCACCACGCGAACGGCAAGTGCAGGCGAAGTTATTTTCCTGCGGCCGCGCGATATTGAGAGAATTGAAATTGATGGGCGGTCGCTGGATGAGGCGCGGTATGTAACGCGTATTGTGGACGTCTCGCTTGGTCCAAATTGGATTGACGGCGGCGTTGATGTCCGGCGCGGCGAGCGAATAAGAATTGACGCCTCGGGCACTGTTTATGCGAATCGCATGCGTATCACTCCCGCCGGCTTAACAACGGTAGACCCGACTGCGCCGTTGCCCAGTGCCCCGGAAGGAAAACTGATCGGGGTGATTGGAGATGATTTTGATTCTCCGATTATCGAGATCGGCCCGGGCGGTGAATTCACGGCAGACCGCGACGGCCGTCTCTATTTCACGATTAATCGAGGCAACTACACTGATGCACGCGGAGCGTTCAACGTGAGGATC
>DASZDV010000072.1:0-2432 GCA_035941575.1 Pyrinomonadaceae bacterium | reverse complement strand
CGTCAGTTGGAAGGACCTTGGCCTGCCAGACGATCGCCCGGTGCATGTATTCGACTTCTGGAACAAGGATTACCTTGGCGCTTGGGAAAAAGGAATCTCACTCGAACTGCTGCCTGCGAGCACGCGCTTGTTATCACTTGTGCCCGCCACCAATCAGATTCAACTGGTCTCCACGAGCAGACACATTACGCAAGGTTGGGTCGACCTGATCTCACGACGACTCGAAGGGAATCGTTACACGGGCAAAAGCAAACTGATCCGTAACGATCCGTATCATCTGTGGTTCGCGTTTCCACGCGGTAAGCACTTCGCGATTAAGAGTGCAACTGCCAGTGGCCTTCCGGTGCGGATCACGAATCACCAGGGTTGGGCCGAGGTTGAGATCACGCCGCGAAGAACTGCGGAGGTGAGTTGGGAAATAGTTTTCGAACCTGCGTCCGGTTACCACTTTTCCGTGCGCGAGCCGCTGAAACTGTGGGCTGAACCGGCGGGTAACGATGGCGTCAACCTGCGTTGGACCATCCCCGCTCAGCCCGCAGCGGGCTACGAGGTTTCGCTTAACGGTACCTCATTAGGCTTCACACCGACGCAGGTGTTCGCGCTGCGCAGCCTTAGTCCCGATACTTCTTACACGGCGGAAGTACGAACGGTCTGGCAGGACGGCACGCGTAGCGAGAAAGCCGCGAAGTTGCAGTTTGATCTGAAAAAGATTCAACGCTCTGACATTTTCTTGTCAGAGCTGGATCCGGTGCGACTGACGCCTGGGTGGCGTCAACCTGAGTTGAATGGCAGAGACTTGCGTATGCCGACAAACTCCGAGATCGAGTTTGAATTAAATAGTACTTACGACATCTTCACCTCCTTCGTCAGCACTAGCGACAACGGAAAGATCGAGTTCACTGTAATCGGTGACGGTGCAGAGCTTTGGCATGGTGGGCCACAGGATAGATCCGTGAAGGTCGAGGTGAAGAATGTAAGAAGGTTGACGCTGCGTGTGCGGCGAGTCGATGAGGGTGGAAGAATTTACGGCGACTGGACCGACGTCCGACTATCCAAACGAAATCCGTAAAATCCGTGTCTAACATTTCTCGCAGAAAAATACTTCAACTGGCTTTGCTATCTCCTTTCGCGTCTGCGTTCGATTTGAGCCGCCTGTCTTTCTTTAACGCGCCGAGCGAGATCGTTCCGGAAGTCAAAGGCGTGAAACTGATTCGCCGTTGGCGCGGATCTGTCTGCTACTCGGAACTCGTCAACAACAGCCGCGAACCAGCGAAGATCAACGAAGTAGTCTTGTTCGATCTGCAACTACCACTTCCAGCTTCAACACGTCTGTACGGCGAAGGTTTTCAAATGCTGTCGCAAACCGGCGGCACGTTGGGCCAACCCGTCGATCTCGGCAATTACACCGACGCCAAACACTACAAACTTCCTGCGCCCTCCGGCGCCAAGGCTTTCTACGGCATGATGTTGCTGTCACCCAACCGCAATACCAATCACCTGCTTGCATTCACTTCCTGCCGTCGCTTCATGGGTCAATTTCACCTGAATCATCCCTCATTGAAAGTTGTCGTCGACACGGAAGGACGCGAGCTGCGGCCGGGCGAAACGTGGCAACTCGAACCGTTCACGTTTCAAACCGGAAGCGACCGCGAGCAGTTACTCGCGCGTCTAGCGCGTCAACTCACAGCAAACCATCCGCCGCTGCGATTTCCGAGTCCACCGACGGGCTGGTGTTCGTGGTACTGCTTTGGTCCACGCGTTACGGCGCAACAAGTGTTGGACAATCTCGATTTCATCGCGCGTAACACGCCTGGTCTGCGGTACGTTCAGATCGACGATGGTTATCAACCCGCGATGGGTGATTGGCTCGAAACGGGAACTGCGTTTGGCGGCAACGTTCAAGGCGTTTTGAAACAGATCCGCGAGCGTGGTTTTGAACCTGCGATTTGGGTTGCTCCCTTTGTGGCGGAAGAAAAGTCACACGTGTTTCAACAGCACCCGAACTGGTTTGTTAAAGATGCCGAAGGAAAACCGCTGCGCTCGGACCTCGTGACGTTTGGCGGCTGGCGTCGTGGTCCATGGTACGTACTCGACGGCACGCACCCGGAAGTACAAAAGCATTTCGAGGAACTGTTTCGCACGATGCGCCGCGAGTGGGGCTGCACGTATTTCAAACTCGATGCGAACTTCTGGGGCGCGATTCACGGTGGATACTTTCACGATTCCCGCGCTACACGCATTGAAGCTTACCGGCGCGGCATGCAGGCAATTCTTCGCGGCGCGGGTCAAAGTTTTGTGCTCGGCTGCAACCATCCGATCTGGCCGTCGCTCGGTTTGATTCATGGCTCGCGCAGTTCGAATGACATCAAACGCACTTGGGAGCGGATCGAAACCACTGCGCGACAGAACTTGAGTCGCAACTGGCAAAACGG
>DASZDV010000071.1:0-2585 GCA_035941575.1 Pyrinomonadaceae bacterium | reverse complement strand
CCCAGCTCGAGCGTACCCGGCAACACTTTCCATAGTCTGGGATCCGCATGCGTCATGCCGGGGATCGTGGATGCTCCCGGCGCGCCCATGACAAATCCGACTATGCCCAAGAGCAGATAGACAGCTCCGAATGCCAGGCAGAACGACCTGGCGCCGCTGTATGATCCGGCAAAGCCGAAATACAGAGCAATCGCGCCCGAAATCACGTGAACCAGATTGTGCGCGAGGCTCAAATGTGTCCCCAGCATGCCTGGCGCGACAAATCCTGCGACCCCGACGATCAGAAAAACTACGCCGAGGATTTTGCAAACTGTCTTTGCCATGTTGTCGTTTCCTCCTGTGAAAACAGTGAACACCGTTGCGGAACCTAAGTTCCGCGCATTGATGAAATTGCGAGGTTGTCGTGAACCAGCGGATTCTACATCAAACTGACTGAACGATAACAGAGATTTCTTTTCGTCCGAACGGGAATCCGTGCGCCGCTTGATCTTTAATCCTAAAGGGGGAGTATAATGCGCCCCCAATCTCGAACAATTCGGTCAAGGGGGTAGCGACATGAAGTCATTAGTCGCTTGCTTGCTCGTCCTCGCCACGTTTGCCACGGGAGTTGGCCAACGCCAGAACCCGCGGCGGTCCCAGAACAATACGGTTCCTCGCACGCAGGTGATCCGCATCTGCCAGGGTGTGCCGATCCCTGACGGCTATGTGATCGTGGCATACCTGACTTCAACTGCGTGTCCGCATGGCTCATACGTTCTTAAGAAAGTGGACTCATACGAAAGTTCTCTGGGTGTGGATCGCAACTCAGTTGAACCGAAAAGTTCACCTGCGAGTGATCGAGGAAATCAACCTGCGCCGGCGAGAACAGCAAGGGACAACGGTGCGCGTAGTTCGGCGAAACGAACGACAGCTCCCGCATTGTCCAACAATGCCGCGCAAACAAAGACGAATTCACCGTCCGATGCGGGTGCAGCTTCTGCCTCGCGGCCTCGCGTCGTAGGCGCGCGGCAATCCCAGAACCAGACAGCGAAAGCGCTAGTCAGGACGCCACAATCGCAGGACGAAGAAACCGGCCCGCCGACGTTGAGTGGCGCCGACCCAGTGCGACCGTCGGGTCCACCGACGTTAGCGAAGGCAGGCTCTCTGCCCCAAACATCAACCGATGCGAATGTTAACGAGCCTGCAGCCGAGCCTGGGCCTGAAGAGCTTGCCGAGGGCGATGTGCTCCGCGTTGACACGACGTTGGTAACAGTTCCGGTAAGCGTTTTCGATCGTCAGGGACGCTTCATTCCGAATCTCACGCGCGAAGACTTCACGCTGCTCGAGAACGGCGACGAACAATCCATCGCTTTCTTCGAGACAGCAGAGAAGCCTTTCACCGTCGCGTTGTTGCTCGACACTTCGGCCTCGACGCAGTTCAAGCTGTCGGAGATCAAGACGGCAGCACTTGAGTTTGCGAAACAACTGCGACCGCAGGATCGCGTGCTCGTAGTGACCTTCAACAGCGAAGTGTTGCTGCTGACCGAACCGACCAACGATCTGGGTTTGATGGAAGCGACTATCGAAGAATTCGCGCACACGGGGACGGCCACGCGTTTGTACGACGCGGTGGATATGACGATCGTCGAACGGCTGAACCGAATCAAAGGTCGCAAGGCGATCGTGCTGTTCACCGACGGTGTTGATACGGCGAGCCAGCAGGCTTCTTACCAAAGCACTTTGGAGCAAGTCGAAGAGTTGGACGCGCTCATCTATCCAGTTCAATACGACACGAGCGACTACATGCGCGCGATGCAAGGCGCTAACAACGGAACCGCTCCGACGACGACGACAACGACAACGACGACGAAGCGAGGCTGGTTTGGCTCGACAACTACAACGCAAACACAGAGCGCGCCCGCGACCGGCAGTGCTTCAATTATTGCGCCCGCGACCGGAGGCGCTTCCATACCCGGCACAACGAAAGAAGATTACGACCGGGCGAATGTTTATCTGCACGCGTTGGCCGATAAGACCGGCGGCCGTCTTTATCAAGCGAATGATACGCGGCAGTTAGCTGACGCATTTTCGCGTATCGCCGAAGAATTGCGCCGGCAATACACGCTTGGCTATTACCCGAAAGCGTCGAGCGTCGGTGACGGCGAGCGTCGCGCGATTCGCGTGCGCGTGCGTCAACCGAACCTGGCAGTCAAAGCGCGCAACAGTTACGTGAAGTCTTCACCGAGTCAAAACAAGTAGTTGCGGATCCACCAACGTCTGGCTGAGTGCGGCGGCCCCAAAATTGGCGGAGTTTAGAAAGGCGGTACTTACATGATCAGGAATCGTTTGTCAGGTAAAGGGGTCCCCGTGCGATCATTTTTTCTTAAATCGGGAATTGTCATGTTGCTGATTTGCGCTTTCGCGGTTGTTGCCAGCGCTTACACGCTGGTCTTCCGCAATGGCAAGCGGATGGAAATACCTAATGAGTTTACCGTCACGAGAACAACTTTAACCTATGAAATGGCGCCGGGTTTTCAGAAGACAATCCTGGTAAGTTTGATTGATATCGGCGGCACTGAACGCGCCAACAACGAACCTTGGGGAAG
>DASZDV010000070.1:0-2187 GCA_035941575.1 Pyrinomonadaceae bacterium | reverse complement strand
ATATTGAACGTACTGTAGGGCAGCCCTCCGTGGCAGCCCCTTCGCGGAAATCGGGTTCACCAAACCCTAGGCCATTGCTTTCTGAATGAGATGATTTCCACGAAGGGGCGGCCACGGAGGGCCGCCCCTACAGTACGTTGCGAGATGTTTGATGGACCAACCACTCCACGGACGAACGGTTGTCGTAACGCGCGCGGCGTCGCAGGCGGCGGAGTTGACGACACTCCTCGAGAGCTTTGGCGCCACCGTGATTCTCTGTCCAACAATCGAAATCCGCGAACCCGAAAGCTACGAACGCCTGGATGAAGCACTCGATCACCTCTACGGTTACGATTGGCTGGTCTTCACCAGCACCAACGGCGTCGAATACTTCAATAAACGCCTCCTCACGCGCGGCCTGAAGCTCGAAGACCTCGACGAAATCCGCGTCTGCGCTATCGGCCAACGCACGGCAGAAAAACTTCACGACGCTCACGTTCACGTCGATCTCGTCCCCTCACAATCGACAGCCGAAGGCGTATTTGCAGCCCTCAGCGAGTTTGCCGGCGGAGAAGAACATCTGCGTGGACTCAATATTCTACTACCGCGCGCGGCAGTGGGTCGCGAGCATTTGCCCAAGGCGCTGGAAGTGGCCGGCGCGCGCGTCGACGTCGTTACGACCTATCAAACAGTGCTTCCCGAAAAGTTCGATCGCGGACGTTTCAGCGCAATGCTCACCGGCAGCGGCGACTGCATCGCGTTCACCAGTCCCTCAACCATCAAAAACCTCGCAAAGCTCTTCGACACACACGACCTCGGCAAAGTCCTGCCCGGCGTCGTGATCGCATGCATCGGATCGGTCACAGCAACTGCCGCCGCTGAATATGGTCTAAACGTCGATATCCAGCCGGAACACTTCACCGCAAAAGATCTGGCTCAAGCCATCGCCGAATTTTATATAGCCACAGATTCACACTGATTTCCTGTGCTACACTGGCGCCGATGTCTACCCTGAGCGATCCCAGCATCGACCTCGACCTGAAAAAAGAAAACGAGCTGCTTAAACGAGCACTTCAGGATCGCGGCGTCTACGGAGAGCTCGTCGGGAACTCCGATTCCATCAGAATGATCTATACCCTCATCGAACAAGTTGCGCCCTCGTCAGCTTCTGTTTTGATCACGGGTGAATCAGGCACAGGCAAAGAGCTCGTCGCACGTACCATTCACAAGATGAGCCCGCGTCGCGAGAAGCCTTTTGTTGCGATCAACTGTTCTGCCATACCTGAATCTCTGATGGAATCCGAATTGTTCGGTCACGAGAAAGGCGCATTCACGGGCGCTGCAACGCGACGGCAGGGATGTTTCGAGCTCGCCGACACCGGCACGCTGTTACTCGACGAAATCGGCGAGATGCCCGCGTTGTTGCAGGCAAAGCTGCTGCGCGTTATCGAAGAACGCGCGGTGCGACGTCTCGGCAGTCGCAAGGAGATCGAAGTTGACGTGCGTTTGCTGGCCGCAACCAACCGTCAGCCGCAGCAGGCTGTTTCCGAAGGTACCCTTCGAAGCGATTTACTCTATCGTCTCAACGTCTTCGGAATTCACTTACCGTCGTTGCGGGAGCGTAAAGAAGACTTACCACTTCTCGCACAGCATCTGGTTACGCAACTGGCCGAAAAGCACAATCGTCCGGCACGCTTTATGAGCCACGCCGCTCTCGAGGCGCTGCAGTTTCATACCTGGCCCGGAAATGTCCGTGAACTTCGCAATGTGATCGAACGTGCTGTTATCATCTGCTCCGGTGAACAGATCGAGCGTCACCACTTCGCGCCCTATCCAATCGAACAACGCGAGCGCCTGCGCAATGAAGATACGCTTTCGTTACCCGTCGGCACTCCACTCGAAGAAGTGGAACGACAAATGATCATGCGTACGCTGCAGAAGACAAAAAACAACAAGACTCGCGCGGCCGAGTTGTTGGGTATCAGTCTTAAAACACTCCATAACAAGCTCAATCTCTATCGCGAGCGTGGTCTCCTCCATGACAACATCAGCGACGAGTAGCGGAGCGGTAACTTCCACAAACGATAAAAACGACAGGCGCGAGCTCTTCGGCTGGAAGATGTACGACTGGGCCAACTCCGCCTTTTACACCACCGTAGTCGGCGCGCTTTTTAGTCCATACCTGACGCGGTTGGCCCAGGATGCGGT
>DASZDV010000069.1:0-3768 GCA_035941575.1 Pyrinomonadaceae bacterium | reverse complement strand
CCTCAAGAGGGGGTCGTATAGTTCAGAGCCTTCAGCGCCGTAATCAACCGTGACCACAAATCCGTGTTTTAACTTCGCGGCAACGGAAGTTAACCAATCGTCGATCGCGAGGTTTACTTCGATGATCTGTTCCGGAGCGAGTTCGATGGCATATCGCTCAAGAAACTCAGTAAGGCGAGGCGTCGAAAAGTCACCCGTGGTCCAAATAAAATTGTCGTCGGCGTCGAGAGTTACGTGAAGCTCGCCAGAAGAATTGATGCGGTGCACTGGAAATGCGTCCAGCAGCTCGTTGGAGAAGTAAATTCCAATCGCCACGTCAGAAACGCTAGCAAATGACACCCGGTCCGCGAATTCACTCAAATTCTGCTGCGCGCGAGAAACTGAGTCACGACTGATCTCTTCGAGACAGTAGCGAGTAGCTACAAGAACGGCCGGAAATTCCTCCGCTAACACCCGCAACACGCCATGCGCAAACCAACCTTCGCCGGCCCCACCTTCAACAATCGTCCATTGCGCCGGACGACCCAGTTCGTCGTAAAGCTTCGCGAAGTAGCGCGCGAACGTAGCCGCAAACAGCTCACTCCGCTCCGGACTCGTGCGATAGTCGCCTGCCTTTCCCCAACGCTTCCGATCGGAGCGGTTGTAGTAGCCACTCACCGGATCGTAAAGCGCTGCTTCCATCCAATCGCGGAAAGGGATCGGACCACGCGCACGAATCAATTCTCTGAGTCGTTCGGCTAACAACTACCGCTCTGTGCGATCTTCCTTGTCGAGTAAACGGGTGGTGTTCTCAGTCACGCTGGGCGGATTCACAAGCTCCGCCGTGTTTGGCTTGCGCCAGGCAGGAGGCGACCGAACTGCCGGCGGCGGTGGTAACGCGGTGTTTTGTCTGGGTGGTGCAAACTGCTGCGGCGCGGCCAAAGGCGGCGGTCCATACACCGGTAGGGGCCTGGGCGCGCCTTCCTCAAACAACGCCGCGTAAAGCATTCTCAATGGACCACCAACGAAACAGATAATTGCTGCCAGCGCCGCAAGAATCTGCGGAAAAGCCGCGTTGGAGAAACTGGCCAGCACTCCGAGTATCGGAACAATTACCGCGCCCGAAAGCAGCAGAATTCCGCCCTGCTTAACTCCCCGCTTTCGTGGAGACATCGGCACCGGTTCGCCGGGCGCGCGATAGACAGGCAACATACCGCCGCTGCCCAACAACTGAATCACGCCATCAAGCGGAAAACCACAACGAGAACAGAACCTGACAGTTCCGTGAACCTGCTGCTGACCGCATTGCGGACAATACATGTGGATGTTCCTCGATAACGGAGTCGGACGACGTTAGATAATACCCCGTTGAGTGCTGTCACCGGAAAGCATTTTGCGCGTGGCCACTGCGCGGCCGTAATAATCGCTAGCCTTCAATAGAGCTGCGAGCAACACCGTGAAAAGCTGCTGCGGCTCACCTGAGGGCCCCGAGATGTATTTAGTTAACTCTTTGTCGGAGCCGATCACGTGAAGGGCGCGCTGGCGCGTAGCATCAACTTCCGCCAAGTATTCTGCGACTTGTTCCGGCGTTGAAAGAGTCTCCGGCAACGTCCACTCAAACGGATCGTCCCAGAGATTGACAGTTAGCCCGCCAAACGCCTGCTCGAGCACCGCAGCGCTGCGCAACAGGTTCTCGCCGAGTGTTACGCTCGGCGGCCGGCGATAAAGCAAATCTGGTGGTGTGGAATTGGCTAGTTCTGTGAGGCTGCTGATTAAGCGACTGAACTCTCGATCGAGATGCTCGACGAGTGCGCGGGGAGAGTTTTGGTCCATCGAATGAGCGAGCTTCTACTTAGTTTTGAAGCGCCGGTCGGTCTCTTCCAGCACGGTGCCATAACTGCGGCCGCCAAAACTGAAACCGTTATGGACGTACCCTTTCGCACCGACCTGCGCACCGCGCGAGGGCACGCCGCGTCGAGTCGCTACCCAAATCCGGCCCGTACCGTCGTCAATTTCGTAGGCGCCGGTACCTAATGCGCCGTAGCTGTTCGTTACTCGACCAACGATTCCGACCTCTTTACCTCGATAACGGTCCGGATTCGCGTTGATCTTTGCAATATTGGTTTGGCTGGGACAGGCGGTTACGAGAAGTGTCCCAATGAGAAGAACAAGTAAAACCGCGGTCTTTCTCAAAGCTAACATGGGTTCTCCTTTAATGTTGGGCTCATTTCGGGAGAGGCCCAAATGATAGCACGAGCGAGCCACAAAAAAGCACAAGAGGCACAAGACATGAAAACAAGCCGAAAGTCAGAACGAGCCGGTTCTCTACCTTTGGGCCTTTGCCGGGTGTCAACCTTCGTTGTGCCTTTTGTGCCTCTTTGTGGCTTTACTTACCGAACCAGCCAATCGGGCGACCGGAAAGATCTACCCAAACGCTCTTCACCTGCGTGTAGAGATCAAGCGCGTGCCGGCCCATCTCGCGACCGTAACCTGATTGCTTGTAACCGCCAAAGGGAGACGCTGCGTTGAACATATTGAAGGTATTGATCCAGATGACTCCCGCCTTGATCTCACGGGCGAACCGGTGCGCGCGCGTGATGTCGCGCGTCCAAATACCCGCTGAGAGGCCGTAAATCGTATCGTTCGCCTGCTTGATGAGATCGTCTTCGTCTTTGAACGTGATCACTGAAACTACTGGTCCAAAGATCTCTTCCTGGGCCACGCGCATGCTGTTCTTTACTTCGTCGAAGATTGTTGGCGTGAAGAAGTATCCACGTTGAAAAGACCCTTCGAGCTGTGGCGACTTACCACCAGCGACTACCGCCGCGCCTTCCTGACGAGCAATGTCGACGTAACCCTTGATGCGGTTGAGTTGTTCCTCCGACACCTGCGGTCCCATCTGCGTGGCTTTGTTCGTTGGATCGCCGACAACGATCTTCGCCGCCTTCTCACTCAGCTTACCGATGAACTCTTCTTTAACTGACTCTTCAACGAAGAGCCGAGAACCGGCGCAACACACCTGTCCCTGGTTGTAGAAGATTCCCATCATCGCGCCGGCAACCGCCTGGTCGAGATCTGAATCCGCGAAGACAATGTTTGGCGCCTTGCCGCCAAGCTCGAGTGAAACCTTAGTCAAATTTTCAGCCGCAGACTTCGCAATCAGTTTTCCAACTTCGGTCGAGCCAGTGAAAGCTATCTTGTCGATGCCCGGATGCGAAGCGAGTGCGGCGCCCGCAGTCTCACCATAACCGGGAACGATGTTCACTACGCCTTCAGGAAATCCTGCTTCCTGGATCAACTTCGCGAGCTCCATCGCGCCTACTGGCGTCTGTTCAGCAGGTTTCAGTACGACCGTGTTGCCGGCTGCCAACGCCGGCGCCAACTTCCACGCGGCCATGAGCAACGGAAAATTCCACGGAATAATCTGGCCGCAAACTCCAATCGGCTCTCGCAGCGTGTAGTTGAACATGCGGCCCGGAACGGGGATCGTTTCACCTTCGATCTTGGTGGCCCAACCGGCGAAGTACTCAAAGTTCTCAACTACCTGAGGAAGATCGACGTACAGTGATTCCTTGATTGGCTTTCCGTTGTCAGCCGTCTCGATCGCGGCGAGTTCGGCTGCATGCTGTTCGATCAGTTGTGAGAGCCTGTACAGCAAACGCCCGCGATCGCGCGCGCTCATCGTGGACCACTTGCCCTCGAACGCACGCCGCGCCGAGGTCACAGCTTTATCGACATCGGCCTTATCAGCTTCCGCGACTTCGGCGAGCGTTTCGCCGGTGGCCGGGT
>DASZDV010000068.1:0-6192 GCA_035941575.1 Pyrinomonadaceae bacterium | reverse complement strand
TTATAGATCTCGCCGTTGTAAGTGATGTGCAATGTTCCATCTTCATTGGTCATCGGTTGATGACCACGCGAGACATCGACAATGCTGAGACGGCGGTGGCCCAATCCAACAGGCCCGGAAAAAAATATTCCTTCGTCGTCCGGCCCGCGGTGGTGAAGAACATCGCGCATCCGCTCAAGCAACGGCGGATCGATCCGGCGTCCCGAAGCTTTTGAGAAGGCTATGCCGTTAATTCCACACATACCAGGTTATTTGTGCCGCGCAAAAACCAGTTCATTGCAGCCCAGCTTGTAGTCAGGGCGCTTTACTTGCAACACATCGAAGCCTTTAGCCTTGAAAAAGTCAGTCAACTGGCCCGCGGTCGCCACCTCGTAAGGGTAACCTCCTATCCAATCAACTGCATCGTGCCAGCGGCTCATTCCCCGGTTTTTGCTGTATTGCGTCCAGGATCGAATGTACTCATTCAATCGCCGCGTCAGTATCGATTGAAGTAAAGCCTTGCTCTGGCCCGGCACCAGAAGGAGGAAGACGAACGGTGTTTTCAGTGGCTGCGGCAAGCGATTGTAAGTCTTCTTGATCCGCCTCCACATCGTAGACCGCCAACCTCCATCATCGTAAATCGCAATAAACAGTTGTCCATCGCGTGACACCAGCTCAGAAACATTCTCCAGCGCCTGCCACATCTGGCCCGTGTGATGGAGAACTCCCCACGAGTATACAACGTCAAACTTCCCCAACGAATGAAGGTAATTTGTGTCCAGCACAGACCCTTCTTCGACGGTCCAATCTGAGTCGTCGCTGAAATAGCGGCGCCTCAGTTCCATTGTGCAGGCAACCGACTCGAGATCGTAATCGAAGGAGTGAACGCGCGCGCCGAGTCGTTTTGCTGCCAAACTAAAGATACCGCTGCCGGAACCTACATCGAGAAAGCTTTTGTTGGTCAAATTCTCGACCTGGAGCATTTTCTTTAGAGATTTTTCGGCCTCCTCGATCCGAGTTTCATTTAGGGTGCTGAGAAAGTGTTTCCAGTTCTCGCCAAACTGGAATCTTTCACCCTGAGCAATCTCGAGAACTTTCACACTCATTCCAATGTTTGCGCCAATGTTTGTGTCTGGGGCGAAACGATCTCCTGCAACTCGCCATCGACGAATCTCTTCCAAACCCACTGACCGGAGCGAATCATAACAAGATCTCGAGTCTTTCCCTGAGAAACGTCAAACGCACGTCCCTCTTCTGCTTCCATTTCAGTCACCCGCCACTCAATTCCCGGCTTTCGCGGCAACAGAAAGCTGATAACGTCCTCACCGCCGCGCAAAGTAGCCGAAAAGATAACCGCTTTTGCCCGCTCCTTTTGACCATAACAGTGCGAAACAAAGGCCTCTTCCTCAATCCACTGACCCCTCCCGAAACATTGAATGTCGAGAGCTGTTTCCGTATGCCGTGCAGAATCGAAATGGAACCGTACGTCGAGACGATGGTCCTTAGACGAGCTGACCACGTCGCGCACGATCCAATAATCGCGTTTTAAGAAGAGAATTTCTCGGGTGACCATCGCGGGACTCTCAAGGCGCATAAACCCGTCGTGCCGGCCGGAAACAAAGTCGAACCGATCCTGAGAGATCCATTGCTGAAGCGAGCATCGCGCGGTGGTCTTCCAGGAGAATGCCCCGTTCGGCGCCGATGACGAGTGTCCGTCCAGCGTCACAGTGTTGTGCGCATGTGAGCTGCGAAACCAGTCCCTGAGTTCTTTGGATCCGGTGTAAGTGCAGGTTCCCGGATCGACCAGGATAGTACAGCCATTCGCAGCCACGTCGATTGATAAAGCGTCAGCGTGCGCATGGCCGCACGCGAGTGATCCGTGTGGTCCACAGTCAAACAGAAGATAGTTTGACTCGTTGGTCCATCCATCGCGCATGACGAAATAGCCGCCTTCGGGAAACGCTTTCGAGGTTTCTGATGGTTGCGTGGCGACGATTGAGTCAAACCGGTTCAGCCCTTCGCTGCCCGTTAACCACAACAACTCTTCCGCTGCGCCATCAGCAACTAATTTGTAATCGCCGCGATCGAACAACAGAGCTCCGGTTGCGAGTGTTCCACGGAAGTCATTCGCTGCGCGTACATCAAGCATTGCCAAACGCCCGCCGTCGTCATCTCCGAAGAGTGGCGTTGTGCCGTCAGGACGAGTGATGCACATCACGTGCTCGAGCAAGCGCACAACCGCTTCTTCAACCGCCACTGGAAGCGTGAACTTGTTTGCCCGGGAAAGCAGCAGGAAGTGAATGTAGAAATCGGTGGTGTAGCGATGGTAATAACTGGACTGTTCAAAATAGACACCGTCATCACGCACATGCACCGGAATCTGATCGATAAGAATTTCGCTGCCCAGATCCTGCCAGCGTTTTGCTTCCTTGAATTCCGGCAGCAGCGTTCCCAAAAAGAAAAGTCCAAGCGCTTCGCCGGTCAGATGCGTGTTGGGACTGAAGTACGTCGATAAGTACGACTCGAGATGACGCGCGCTGAGATATAAAAACTTCCACGCGCGCGTGAAAGTCTCCGTGTTTAATGAAGGCGATGACTTGAAGAAGTAGAAAGCCCAGAGCCAGGCCATCGATCTAAAAGCTACTTCAAGACTGCTGGCCCAGTTGATGCCGAGCTTTGGCGGGTTGGCGTCCATCCACGCGTCGAGATGAGTGGCAAAGACCTGCGCGTATCGTTCGTCTCCGGTTAACCAGTACGCCTGGCCCAACGTTGCGAAGTACTGGTGGCGGTTCAACTCCCAGATGATCTTTTTGTCGCCCGCGATCTCCGCGTCGAGATAGTCGAGCTTGCTCCAATGCACGAGCGGGATGCGCTTGCCGCTGATTGGTTCAAACTGCCAGTCGATCGGATTGCCGAAATCGAGATTCGTGAACCCCAGCAGATCAAACTTGCCTGCACAAACGCGATTCGCCTTTTCAATGATTCGTTGCGCCGTGTCAGGCCAGCGCGATTGAAATGCGGCGGCAGTTTTGTCCGGCGTTCCAAAGCTGCGGAAGAAGGCTGGTTCAGATCGTAAACGGAAGTGCTCGAGCAGGTCGTAGGTAGCGCCCGCTTTGTCGGTAGTGAAAAGCGAGATGAACTCGTCGTCAGCCGGCAGTTTTACAAGATCGGACCAGCCGCGCCGTTCGCTGAAAGCAGCAACGCGCTGCGCCGCGCGTACACGCAACTCCTCAAAACTGACATTCTTGAGCTTTTGCAAGTTCATTCTTGAAAATCTGTGTTAATCCGTGGCTCAAGCTCCATCAGTTCATACAACTCTTTGACCGCCCGATCCGTCGCCGTACCCGGCTTGTAGAACATTTCATTCGCTACTGCCATACGCGTGTTCGAATTCTCTCGCGGATTGAAAAACCCGCGCTCAACCGCGGCAATCGTCTCATCAATATTCGTCACGCTTGTCGAGGCACTCGCGAGCAGTTCCACATAGATGGGTTCAATGTCAGTATTCTTAATCAACTTAGGCACGTGTATGCGAATCAATGGTCGATCGAGCAGCAGGTATTCAAATCCCACCGAACTATGATCCGTGATCATAATGTCTGCCGCGCTCAGGTAGGGAGATGAATTCGTTCCCGTCGCCAACACTCCGCCAAATTTCTTCAATATCGGCTCAAGCCGCGCGCCCCAGTCCTCACCGCCCGAGTTAACGTAACTAAAATCTCTCGAACGGTCATGTAGCTTCACGATTACTGCATAGCCGCTCTCGCCTAAACGTTTTACCAATTCTTCTCCCATCGACACGACCGACGAATGCGCCGACCACGTGGGCGCATACAAAATGGTCTTTCTGTCCGGATCGATACCCATCGCACTAAGAAGCTCGTCTCTTTTAAGAGAGCCATCAACGAGACAATCCAGCTTCGGCATGCCAATCAAACGCGCTGCCTGACTGCCTTCATCAATTGCGCCGGATTCAATAAAGTGCCGCAGTCGTCGCTCGTTTATGAAGAACAGGCGATCCCAACTGCGCATTGATTCTAAAGGTGAGTCGTAAACTGTTCGATGCTTTCCCGCGACGCCGTGAAATGTTTGCACCCGCCGCGCGCCGCGCGGCAACTTCGCCCACAGAAAATCGGCAGCGAGGTAAACATCAAATCGCGTGAGCCAGGCTTGAAACGGCGTGATGAGCGTAAATCGCTGACGTGCTTCCGCGAAGATCTGTTCCATCTGTGATGGGGCTTCGCTCGCTGTGAAGTAGATCGCCAAACGCGGATCTCGCTCGAGACGTTCGACGATAGGCGAGACCGTTGCATAGTTCATCGCCGTCCGCGCGTCCAGGAGCAATCGCCTCCGATCGGGTGAACGCCATCGTTGCCATTGCTTGTCGATCTCGCGGCCGGTGGTGATAACGCGCTTAAGGCTCATCGAACGTGCTGCAGCTGCGATTCGATCTGCGGGAAGATCTCGCTTACCGCGCGTTGGTAGTCTTGCGGAAAATCAATCTCAATCCAGGGTAAACCACCCGTGCTCAACGCATGCAGCGGATGATGTCGCGCATACTCTAGAAAAGCGCGCGGCGCCCACTCTTTCTTAGCGCCATTGGCTATCAAGTCGTTCATGTATTGCACTAAAACTTTCGCTCCCGCCGCGCCGAACTTCACGATGCCGACGTTTTCACCGTCGGCGTCGCGCGGATCGATCTCCTTCGAGATGTCGATGACGAGTTCGTTCCGCACTTTGATCTTCATCTCTTCGTCGCCAAGTGGATTTGGATCGGTGTCTGAAATCAACAATGCGTCAGGGTGATTGGATCCCAGCAAGTCCGCAAGCATCTGCGGATGAAAGAGCACGTCGGAATTGAGCACAACGAAACCGTCGCTCAGATGTTCGCGCGCCAGCCACAACGAATAAAGGCTGCTCGTCTCCGCGAACTTAGCATTCTCGACGAAACTGATCCCGTCGTCGCATTCTTCGCGAATGCTTTCTGCGCCAAAACCAACCACGACCACGATCTCACGCACGTCCAAACTCCGGAGCGTGTCGATCTGCCGATGCAAAAGCGTCGAGCCGCCGACGTCCACCAAACACTTCGGTTTTACGGCGGCGCCGTCGAGCCGGGTACCTTTTCCTGCTGCGAGTATGATTGCTTTCATGAGGGCTGGCTGAGCTCGTTCGCCGGTGTGCTGGGAACCGAGCGTCGCCTGAACACTTCCTTCAACTTATTAAAATACCAATCCCGTTCATTCCGGCTGATGGCGAAACGCAAAAACAGCGCCGCGTAGATTCCGGCGGCTAGCACAGCCTGCGCCATCATCCACGACCACGAGGCGTCGCCCAGCCGGCGGGCCAGCAAAATGAACCCGGCCATCACCATCGCCGGCCACGCCGCGGGCCACACGCTCTCGCGAATCACGGTCCAGCGGGAAAGCTCGACGCGCCGGCACGCCGCCGGAAACACCACGAACATTGAAAATACAACCAATGCTATCAACGTCCCGATTGCGACGCCGGTAAGACCGTACCAACGCACCAGCACAACACTCAATACCAGATTGCTGATCGCCATGCTCAGGTTCGATAGGGCAAGCACTTTGTGCAGCCCTGATCCCTTCAAAACCACTGTCGAAGTCGCATTGCCCACGCGCCACGCCACCACGATACTCAAAATATAGATTACGTTTACGCTACCCTCGAAATTGGGCCCCACCCACAACATCACCAGGGGCCGCGCTGTCAATCCAAGCACGGTAGCGAGCGGCACCACCATCGCAAGCGACAACCGTGTTCCCTGAATCAGGATCTTTTGCAGTTTGTCGACTCGTTCGACGGTCGAACTATCAACCACCACCGGAAACAGCGCGCCGTTGAGTTGATCGGTGATGCGCTGGACAATCTCAATCAACCGTTGCGCCACGGCCCACACGGCGACTGCAGCGGTGCCCATGAACGCGCCGATCACGATCGTGTCGGTCGAATAGTTCAGCTTGTTTGCCAGATCGAGGATCAGAATGAAAACGCTGAATCCCGTGATTTCGCGAAGCCGATCGCGGTTGAAAAATCGCGGCCGGATCTTGAGAGGTGGAAAAACACGGTAAGCGTTCAGCGCGTACGCGATGTAACTGAGAATACGTACACCCGTTGTCGCGGCAACGAGTTCCGCCAGACCGTAACCGGCTAATAACACAGCTACGTTCACCAGTGCCACCATGATGG
>DASZDV010000067.1:0-2815 GCA_035941575.1 Pyrinomonadaceae bacterium | reverse complement strand
ACCCGGCCAGTAATAAACATGCGCGTACAGAGTATTACCTCTGCGCGTGTAGGTAACGTAATTTCCGCGGCGCGGCTGGCAGTTATTCGAAAGTCGAATCGTGTCGCCATGCTTCGCCATCCAATCGCCGACAGTGGTCAGCACCTGCGCCGACTGCAACGGTATCGAGCCGTCTTCAGTCGGACCAATGTTCAAAAGATAATTGCCGCCGTCACGCGCGCACGTGACTAGGTTGCGAATCACCGTCGTCGGACTCTTCCAATTGCGATCGGAGATGTGATAACCCCAGCTATCGTTCAACGTCATGCACGATTCCCATGGCCGGTTCGCAGACGCTTCGATACGCTGTTCAGGCGTGTCGAAATCTTCCGGAATCTTCGAACGGTTGTTGATGATCACATCAGGCTGGATCTTGCGCACCATCGTGTTCATCTCCACCGACTCCCAACCCTTCGCATCGAGCGGCCACGGCACGTCGTACCAGAGAATGTCGATCTTGCCGTAGTTGGTCATGAGTTCTCGCACGTGTCCGTGAATGTAATCAACGAACCGCCGGCGTGCGGCTTCATCCTTCGCGCAGTTTGCGCCGTCAGGGTGATGCCAATCCATGAGCGAGTAGTAGAAGCCGACACGCAAACCTTCAGCACGTGCAGCTTCGACATATTCTTTGACGAGGTCGCGGCCTGGACCACGTTTGGTAGCGCAATAGTTTGTGAGTTTCGAATCGAAGTTGCAGAAGCCTTCGTGATGCTTGGTGGTCATCACCATGTACTTCATGCCCGCGCGTCGCGCGAGTTGCGCCCAGTCGCGAGCCGGATTTGGCTTCGGCTTAAACTTGTCCGCTAATGGTTCGTACTCCTTCGCGGGGATTCCTTCGTTTTCCATCACCCACTCATGGCGGCCAAGCGTGCTGTAGAGTCCCCAGTGAATAAACATGCCGAACTTTGCTTCGTGCCACCACTTCATGCGACGCGTGCGATCGGCAACTGTGGATGTGGTGGGTGCGCCTGGATCGACGGCGCGGCCATCCTGCGCGGAACCGGTTGGTAGTTGGGTGGTGGACGCAACTGCGGCTGCGCCCATCAGCGCCAGGTAGTTTCGCCTGTTCATTTTGTGGTTTTTCTCCTATCGTTAGCGGTAACGGAGTTTATTGGCGCGGCGTCTTGTTGTCAAGAAAATCCTTATTTTGAAGTGGCTCTGTTATTGGTCCTATAGGTCACATAGGACATATCCGACGTATAAACTAGAGGTACTTTTCCCAACGACCGAGGATGATCCGGAGTTCATCCTGTTCTTCCGGACTTACGTTGACGAGCGGCGGCCTGACTGGACCGCCATTCAAACCCACCATGTCCATCATCGCTTTCATCGCCGCCACCTCGTAGCCGCGGCGTCGCGAGCGAAGTTCATAGAGCGGTATGACGCAAGTTTCCAACAACTCCGTCAACGCTTCACTGTCACCCGCCGCCGCGAGTTCGTGAAGTTTCAAAGAGAGCGCCGGCGCAACTGTCGCAATGCTCGACGTGAAGCTGCGTATTCCGGTGCTGTAGTACGCACCAACAAGATCGTCGCCAGCGCCGCCGATCCAGTGCAGGCGTTCCCCGACACGATTCATGATCGCCTGAAGCTGACGTATGTCGCCTTGACCATCTTTCCACGCAACTAGATTCGGAATCGCCGTGAGTCGTTCAACCATTGAAGGTGTAAACCTGGTCCAATCGGGACTGTACACAATCATTCCCAGTCGCGTCGCGTTGCCGATCGATCGGTAGTACTCAAACAGACCGTCGTCGTCAGCCTGCGCATAGTAAGGTGGAAACACGAGAATGCCGTCGGCTCCCGCTTTCTCGGCCGATTGGGCCATCTCGATTCCGGGTCGCTGGCCAAAGCCAACACCGGCAATTACCGGCACACGATCTTCGACGGCTAGCGCGGTGAGTTCGATCACTCGCAGATACTCGGCCTGCGTCAGTGAATACATCTCGCCAGTGCCACCCGCAGCCACCAACGCAGACACGGGATACTCGAGCAACTTGTTCAGGTTTTCGTGCAGTCCCGGAAGATCGAGTGAGAGATCGTCTTTGAAAGGCGTGACGGGAAACGCAATTACGCCGGAGAGTTTGTTGCGCAGGGTGTTTGGGTGCATTCGTCTAATCGCAAACTAACAGTCTTCCCGAGTGCGGCTCCACATCTTTTAACTCAAACGTTCCGCTATGAGTGCCTAAGTCGGCGCCGCTCCAGAGTTCGGTGATCCTACTACGCCGTGCCAACCGGACTGAAATCATTTGTGGCCTATCACTGAAGTTCAAGACCGAGACGACCTCTCGATTTCCCAAACCAATTCTTCCGACGCGAAACGTATCATCTTCAAACTGCGCTGCGACGCCAGTTGGCGGTTGCAGCTTACGCAACATCGCCAACTTCTCCTGACTGATCTTCGTTAAATCGTCTCCCGACAAAACCATTCCACCAGACGCGTAGATCGCCGTCGCGTGAAACTGCACTTCGTTGTCCGGTAAATCTCCCGTGAGTACGACGGCGTCGGAATCGTTCCACCACAACCGGCCGTTTTGCCAGTTGCGACTCAAGTTCTGCCGCGCAGTGGTTTCGATTCGCTCCCACGTGCGTTTGATGTCATTCGAACTGCGCGAACCGTGAATCAAACCAAGTGATGGCCAAATCGGATGATTGCAGCCGAGCACAAAACCGTTACCCGCGCCGCGAAGAATTGCCTGCATGCCGCGGCGATAAGCTTCAATGCGTGTAGCGCGGGAATCGTGAAAGTATCCACCGTGAATCGCGCCCCAGAAGTTCG
>DASZDV010000066.1:0-2890 GCA_035941575.1 Pyrinomonadaceae bacterium | reverse complement strand
GTGTCAACGGAATCAATATCGTCAACGTGTACATTCCGAATGGACAGTCAGTCGGGTCTGATAAATATGTGTTCAAGTTAACGTGGATGGAACGGCTGCGTGAGTTCTTCGATAGCAACTACGATCCGAAGGCGCCGGTGCTGTTGTGTGGCGACTTCAATGTCGCTCCGGAAGAGCGCGACGTGCACGACATACGACTATGGCGGGGACGCGTGATGTTCAGCGAACAGGAACGCGCCGCATTGGAGCACATAAAGTCGTGGGGCTTCACGGATGCGTATCGTTTACACGTTCAGGACGGTGGACATTTCACGTGGTGGGATTATCGCGCAGGCGCGTTTCGACGCAATCTCGGTCTCAGGATCGATCACATGTGGATCAGTGAGCCACTGGTGGCGAGGAGTGTTCGGTCGTGGATTGATCCGGAGCCACGCAAGTGGGAGAAGCCTTCCGACCACGCGCCCGTGATCACCGAGATCAGTTAGTTAGAAGTTAGTTCGGCGGTTTTCTCAGTGATGTCTTTCTGAGCCCACTCGTTGTCGCGGCTCGCTTCGCCGGCCTTCGAACGCTTGGCCGATTTCATCTTTTGCACCAGATCCATGTGCGTTGAGAAGTAAGGCAAACTCTTCCCGATCATTTCCTGAATCGAATCGAAGCCCTTGTCGACCATGAACTTCTCCACGCCTTCCTTCAACTCGTCGACCATTTTCACACCTTGCAACATCACACCGGTGCAGATCTGAACAGTCGAAGCGCCTAGCAACATAAACTCGAGCGCGTCGTGAGAATTTTCGATACCGCCAATACCGCTGATGCTTATTCCTTCAGGAAGTCCGAGCGCGAGCTGACTTACCATGCGCAACGCGATCGGTCTGACTGCCTGTGCTGAGTAACCACCGGGCACGCAGTGACCTTCAACAGTCGGCATTGGTCGTAAAGTCTCGAGATCGACTCCGATCACCGAAAGGATCGTATTGATCGCTGAAATGCCAACCGCGCCACCACTCACCGCGGCCATCGCGGGTTCTCGGATGTTTGTGATATTGGGAGTCATCTTGGCCCACACCGGAACCTTCGCGACTTCAGTTACCCAACTCGTTACTTCTTCGGTGAGGTCGGGATGTTCACCCATCTCCGAACCCATCTTGCGTTCCGTCATTCCGTGCGGACATGAGAAGTTGAGTTCGAAACCATCGACGCCGGTGTCCTGGACCATGCGCGTGAGTTCCTGCCAACGGCTCTTCTCGTATTCCTCCATGATGGAAGCGATCAGAATGTGGTTCGGATACTCTTTCTTGACCTGGCGAAACTCATCCAGCCAAACATCGATCGGTCGATCGGAAATGAGTTCGATGTTTTCGAAACCAATCACTTCGCCGGTCCTGCGCGAACGAAGCTTTCCATAGCGCGGAACGACGTTGACGACTTTCGCCGATTCAAGACTAACGGTCTTCGCCACGGCGCCGCCCCAGCCGGCCTCGTACGATTTCGCCAGCACGCGTGCGTTCGTTCCCGGCGGTCCCGAACCGAGTACAAACGGATTGGGGAACTTCATGCCGTTGACGGTTATGGAAAGGTCCATGAATTAACTCCTTTGGCCATTGCCGATTTCCGATTGCCAATTTGAATCACCCTGGCCGCTGCTTCCAATCGGCAATTGGCAATCGGAAATCGGCAATGCCTTTAGTCAGCGACGAGTGCGCCGTACGTGTCCGGACGGCGGTCGCGGAAGAACTGCCACGTGTTTCGTACTTCGCGAATCTTGTCGAGATCCAGATCGGCAACGACGAGCGCGTCCTTATCGCGCGGCGCTTCAGCGACAAACTGTCCGCGTGGATCGCAGAAGTAACTTTGACCGTAAAACTCGCCGATGTCCCACGGCTGTTCGTGACCGACGCGGTTGATGGCGCCGATGAAGTAACCATTCGCGACCGCGTGTGCCGGTTGTTCGAGACGCCACAAGTACTCAGAAAGTCCCGCAACTGTTGCTGACGGATTGAAAACAATCTCCGCGCCGTTCAAACCGAGTGCGCGCGCACCTTCCGGAAAATGCCGGTCGTAACAGATGTAGACGCCGATGCGCGCGAACGCCGTGTCGAAGCATGGATAACCGAGATTGCCGGGCCGGAAGTAAAACTTCTCCCAAAAACCCGGATTGACGTGCGGAATGTGGTTCTTGCGATACTTGCCGAGATACTTGCCGTCAGCATCGATCACTGCCGCAGTGTTGTAGTAAACGCCGGTAATCTCTTCTTCATAGATCGGCACAACGATCACCATTCCATACTGCTTGGCGACGTCCTGCATTAGCCGCACGGTTGGACCATCGGGAATACGTTCAACGGCTTCATACCAGCGCGTCTGTTGCTCTGCGCAAAAGTACGGAGTCGTGAAAACTTCCTGCATGCAGATGATCTGCACGCCTTGTTTGTCGGCCTGTTCGAGAAAGGCAAGGTGCTTTTCGATATTGAGGCGCTTGATCTCTTCGATCGGCAGATCCGTCGGCCCTGCGTTAGTACATTGAATAAGTCCGCATTTAACCGTGCGTGGCATGTGCGAGTCCTCGTTAGTTCAAAGATGGCTTGTTTATATCTTCATCAGCAGTAGATAAGCAATCGCGGCTGCGCCAAATCCAACAAACCATGCGTAGTCGTAAAGCGGGCGTAACGCGGGAACGATCAAACCGATCCATGCCAGGGTGCAACCGATGAGCGTCGCGGCGATTGCTCGCCAGTTCCAGCCGCCGCTGTATGTGTATTTGCCCTCTGTGCGATAAAGATCGCCGAGCTCGAGGCGTTTCTTGCGAACCAGCCAGTAGTCTGCGATTAACACGCCGCCGATGGAACCCAAACCGCCGGAGTACCCAACCAGCCACGCGAAAATGTAACCT
>DASZDV010000065.1:0-2086 GCA_035941575.1 Pyrinomonadaceae bacterium | reverse complement strand
AAAGCCGGCCGGCGTTGTAAGCGCGCGAGTTCAGACCGCGCTGCACTGATTTACAGATTGCGACGTCTTCGTCCTGGATGCGATGGCCCACCGCGACACTCGCCGCATTGCGTTCGCGTGCTTTGGCACTCGTCACGTCCGGGAAGTAGAAGTCGAAGATCACTTCCGTCTGGTCCACACCTCGCGGGACGACGAGATTCGTATCCATCACGCCGTCGTAATAGTTGATCATGAAGTTTGGATAGATCCAGTAGTAAAGCGCGCGGTCGCCTTTTCGAACCGCGCCGGTTTGTGCTTCGGCGCCTTCGACTACCATTGGGCTCCACTGCAAACAATGGCGCTCGCCGTTTTCGATCATGTAGTTACTGTAGTCGAGAACGCTGTCGAGGCCCTTGTGGAGGTGAGGGACGTGATAACCGCCGTCGAGGTAGTTATCGACAAAAACTTTCCAATTGCAGTCGAAGCTGTAGTGGCGCCGTTCGAACCAGTGAAGATCCGTGAGTTGTATCCGTGTGATTTCTTCCGTCAAATCCGCTGTTAGAAAGTCTTTCAACAACGGATTTCCCGGATTGAGTTTCACAAACACCCACTGTTCCCACGTAGCGAGTTCCAGTGGCTCGAGGCCATTCTTCGCCCGATCAAAATCGCACACACCTGAAAAATCAGGCGTCCCTTTCAACTCGCCTTCAAGCGAATAGGTCCAGCCGTGATACGGACAGCGAAGATGCGCCGCTTTTCCTTCAGGTTCAGTCATCACTGCCGCCGCATGATGCCGGCAAACATTGAAGAAGCCACGCAGTACGCCATCGGTTCCGCGTACGATAACGATCGGTTCGCCTGCAATGTCAGTGGTGACGTACTGGCCGGGTTGACTCACCTGGTCCAAACGCCCGGCGAGTTGCCACGTGTTTGAAAAGACGGTTTTCAGTTCCAGCTCGTAAAGACCTTTGTCAACGTACCACGACGCGGGGATCGTCGACGCACGATCGAGCGGGGCGCTCGCGTTGTACTGATCGATCAGTTGCTGTAGTCCCGAACTCACCTCTAAGTGCCTTTTGTGCCTCTTTGTGGCTAAACGACAGGCGTCGCTGTTTTGCGTTTCGGATTGAAAAACGGCGTCTTCACCACTGTCGCGCGCACCTGATGCCGCACCGCCTCGACAGTGATTTCGAATTGTAATCGTGTGCCCGGCCGCGTGTACTGCCGGTTGATCGTTGCCAGCGCGATCATCTTTTTCAACGTTGGCGACCAGGTCGTGGTCGTAGCTTTGCCAACCTGCATTCCTTCTTTGAACACCGGCACGGCGACTCGCGACGCCATTGGCGAAACAGCCGGCGGCAGTCCCACCGCTTCGTAGAGACTCTCAACCTGCGGCCAGTCGATCTCCAACCCGACGATCTCGCGCGCGTGACCGCGCTGCTGTTCGGCAATCAACGCCGCTTGGCCCACGAAACGATTCTTGTCGAGATTGACCAGTCGTCCGAGCCCCATTTCGTACGGCGAGTATCGTTGCTCGTCAACCAGTGCTTTCTTGCTGCTGTTGAAGTCGACGTCGATCAGCAGCAGGCCCGCTTCGACACGTGCAACATCCAGCGCAAGCATTCCCGCCGCGTGAATATCAAACGCCCTACCGTGGTCCATCAGCGCATCCCAAACCTTCAGCGCCTGATCGGACGCAATCCAGATCTCGTAACCGAGATCGCCTGTGTATCCCGTGCGCGAAATCTCCACCGGCACACCCGCGATGCTGCCTTTGGTGACGCGGAAGTACTTGAGATTTGCGATGTCCGCGTCTTTGACGAGACTCACCAACAACCGGCCTGACGTTGGACCTTGTAGCGCGAGTGCGGAAACGCTTTCAGAGATGTCTTCCAGGGCCAGGTCCATTCCCGCGGCGTTCTGAGTGAACCAACGCAAACTCGGATCGGCCGCCGTCCAACGATAAGTGTTTTCTTCCAGTCGCGAAACGGTACCGTCGTCGATCACCTTGCCGTGTTCGTCGCACCACGGTGTATAGACCACCTGGCCCACCGAGACTTTACGCATATCGCGCGTAATGACGCGATCGACAAGGCGCGTCGCGTCC
>DASZDV010000064.1:0-4599 GCA_035941575.1 Pyrinomonadaceae bacterium | reverse complement strand
CCCGTGCGGTAGAGACACATCTTAATTGCGACTACCTGGGGATCGTGCGCCGCGCTTTGTATGAAATCGACGATCGTCGCGAAAGACGTGTAAGGATGATGGACCAGCACATCCTGCTTCTTGAATGCCTCGAAGACCGATTCCTTATTGCGCAGCGCCGCAGGCACTATCGCTTTTAAAGGTTTGTCCTTTAACTCCGGGTCGTCGACACTGTACAGCTCCATCAAGTCAGGAACATCAAGCAACCCGTCAATCTTGTAAACATCGTCGGGCTCGATGCGCAGTGAGTTGGTCAGGTACTCGATCATTTCCGAAGGCATTGACGAGGCCACTTCCAACCGCACAGGCAGACCAAAGCGCCGCTCACGCAGCGACTCCTTTATCAGCGCCAGCAGATCCGCGGCCTTATCGTCGCGAATGTCGACATCAGCGTCGCGCGTCACGCGAAACAGATGTCCTTTGCTGAGGTTCATTTTCGGAAACAGCGAATGGATGTTCGCCTCAATCACCTCTTCAACGAGCGCAAACTTCGTTTCGCCTTTGTTGATCGGAATAAGGCGCGGGACTACGGGCGGAACCTTGATGCGTACGAACCTAACTTCGGCTCCCAACGGCGCACCTGCGAGAGTGTCTTCAGGATTGCTTTCAACCGTTAGACCAATATTCAAACTGAGACTTGAGATGTAAGGGAACGGACGAGCTGGATCGACCGCCTGAGGCGTCAAAATAAGGAAAATGTTTTTCAGAAAGTACTCTGAAAGGCTTTGCCGTTCCTTTTTTGAAAGGGTGTTGTAGGGCGCGATCACTACGCCGTTAGCGGCCAGCTCGGGCAACACTTCTTCGCGCAGGCAGCGCGTCTGTTCGTCAACGAGGGTGAGCACACGCTCGCGAATAACGCGCAGCTGTTCCGTCGGCGTGAGTTCACCGGGCATTGGACCAATGTCGTCGATGCCCAGCATCTCTTTGATACCTGAAACACGGACCATGAAGAATTCGTCGAGGTTTGAAGCAAACACGCCGAGGAACTTCAGCTTCTCCAGGACGGGCGTCGTCTTGTCCCTCGCTTCTTCAAGCACCCGTCTGAAGAATTCCAACTGACACAGATCGCGATTGAGTACGGACCAGGCGAGAAATCGATTTGGTTTTGAAGAGCAAGGAACTTCCGATTGCATTCTTGACACCCTTGAGATTTACTTGAGAATTCTTACTTGTTAACAGCCGCTATTTTGAACAACGCGCGTCGATGATCATGCGTGCCTTGCGCACGAACTCCGCGGTCCACTCCGCCGCCGGCTGATCGCGCTCTGCATTACGCGACGCCTCGAAAACTCTGGTGATAGTGCGATTCTGTTTTTCGGCATCGAGAAGACGCTGAAGGTTATCGGCCAGCAGTTTGCGACCCGCTTCTGAAATGGCCGTGTCGCCGACACTCTTCGCCGTAGTTTTACAAGTTCCGCCACTCACTTCGATCGGATCTTTCTTTCGCCAGACGTCGAGCCTTGCTTTGTTTTCACTCGATCTTGAATGTCCGAATGTTGAACCCATGTCGCTCACATAGAAAACCGCCTGCCCCGGTGCGCAAATCCGACTGTTCCCATTTCTCTGCGACTTGAGACAAGCGAACTTGTGGTTGTCAGTCTTCGTGTCGCCGTGATCGATGAAACCCAGCCAGAGTTTGAACGCATCGATCTCCGCACGTGGAGCGCCGTTCTGCAATAACTTCTGGAGCGACTCGCCCAGCGGTGCGGAATCCTTATCATTGCAGTTCACATCGAGTCCTCTGCCGAGTGGAAGTTCTATACCGGCTGCGGGTTGGGACGGTGAGAAGCTTGCGCCTTGAAAACCTCTCGTCAAGCTCTTCTCGCAGTCGGGACAATTGACGTCAGCAACCCACTCGTCGTCAGCAAAGAACCCGAGTGCCTGCGAAAAGCGCGACGACAAAAACTCGCCGTAGATCTCGCCGTTGCGTTTATCGCGCGACTGGCCCTTGAAGTGCGGCTTCACCTTGTAACGAATCAGATTGCCGTCTTCGTCAACAACACCCGCAACGGAGCAGTGGAACTTCGGCGTCGTGCCGGCGCCGGGTGATTCGTCTTTGTTGGCCGTGCAGTTGATTGGCTTCGCAAGGCCGTTACCATCGGCAGGCGGCGCTCCACGTCGGGGTCCCGTAGCCGGGTTGTAACCAAGCGCCGGATCGTAACCGGGATCAGGCGCTCGATAGACTTTTGCTGTCTGTTCCGCGCGCGATCGTTCGGCTTCGCTAAAGCAAATCTGTTGCGCCGTGGCTCGAGGCGAAAGAAGAAGCACTGCCGGGAGAATCAGTACTGCCGAGATCCACCGCAGAGAAGGATTCCGCATTTTGACTCCGCACCCCCATTTGGAAATGTACAAGGATAAACAAGATAGCACTTAGGATCTTTACCACAAAACACGCGCGGATGGTGTTCTCACAACGAGGGGACGTTTCACTGAAGCTTTCGAATCGAGGTGAGAAATATGTTTGACTCGACGCGACGAACCTTCCTGCAACAAACCACTTTAGGCCTAGCTACCGTCGGAGTTTCCGGTTTGATCTTGCGGTGCGACGCACAACCAACTCAGGAAGTGAACCGCGACGGATCGGATCGCATCCTCATCCAAATGGGCGCAGCGCCAAGCGACGCCCTCACCCCTAAGAGCGAACTTAAAAAAGTAACGCCCCAGCCGTATGGACCATTCTACAGAACGGGCGCTCCGTTCAGAGGCAAACTGAGCGTGCCGGGTGAACCGGGCACGACGTTCATCCTGTCAGGACGTGTTTGGGCCTACGACACAAAACGTCCACTCGCGGGCGCGGTTTTGGATTTTTGGCACGTCGATATGCAGGAGAAATATTCGAACGGCACAACGGATTTTCGTAACCGCGGCCGGTTGGTGTCTTCCGAAAACGGGTATTACGAGTTAGAGAGCATTCGCCCCATCCCGTATCGTCCGAACCCAACTGGCGCACCCGACTTTTGGCGATGCGCCCACTTTCACCTGCTGGCCCTCTGTCCCGGGTTCAAACCGCTCGTAACGGAGATTCATTTCCAGGGCGATCCTAAGAAGAGCGACCCGATGTATCGCGTGGAGAACGCAATCGCCGTAGAGGAACGCACCATCAACGGAAAGACCTTTCAAACCGGCGTTTTCGATATCGTGATGGAGCGCGAATGATGGCGAAGCGGTGAAGGCCGACGAAACGGTCTATATCTACAACGTGGTTTGGTCCAGCGCTGGTGTCAGCGGCAGTAGTTTGGCGGTGAAAAACGAACGCTGCCACAGGGCCGCGGCTATAGTAAGCCGCGAGAACTGAATGGCAGCGACGGGACGTACTTATTGAGCCAGTGCAAACGCGCCTGGCGTCCAGTGGGTTGATTTCTTCCAGATCCGAGGATCGTTACTGCTCGCCTTGATGTTTGCGCCGGCGGACTTGCCTACGGGCTAAACCCGCAGCGGCAGCCAGACCAGTTCCCAACAGCAACATTCCGGTTGGTTCCGGGTTTTGAGTGACTGACGTTGATGGGTTGCGAGGATGTGACAACCCGAATTTCACGCCACCATGAAACGACGCCGCGCTAAACCCGAGATGTCTGCCGTTATTGTCGGCAAAGTGCTCGGAAAGGAGTTCGCTCAACTCAACCTTACCGGTTTCCGGAAAGCTCAGAATCTGAGCATCAACTTGGCCGTCAACCAGGTTGAATTTCTCCAGTCCAGGCGGAACCCGAATTGAATCAGCGCGCGCAGATGACGCGACAGTCAAAAGAAAAACCAGTCCCACGGCTAAAGTTAAAACTCTTGGTCTACTCATAAGCGGTACCCAAAGAGAAAGCTATATCGTTTCCGCACGAAAAGGGTTTCGACGGGAGAGCGTCGGCTTTAAACATTAGCGAGTTCGCGTAAAATAATACTAGACTGTCCGCAAATTGTCACGCCAATGCAACGTCTATGTTTTGCCTTGTCTGATCTTTGTTGATCCTCCACCCTTCAGGGCGAACTTGAGCTGCCGGGTGCCGGGGTTGAACTGCCCTTGGGATGAGTCGGTAGACACCGAAAAAGCCCCATTTTCGCGCTTTCCGCCCACGATTGTGCGGCGAAACAGGCCACGTTTGTACGCCGGGCTCACGCCGTCGTCCTCATAAAGATTGCCGGTCGCCGTGCCCTTCTCGTCAGGATAAATGTTGAACATGATGTCAGCCCCGGGCTTTTCGCCAACATAGTTTTGCGGCGTTGTCGTGGGGATCATCGCCCCACCTCGCACAAACATCGGCACGGTATCGAGTGGCGCATCGACTGTAATCATCGTGCCCCCCAAGTATTTTTTGTTCGTCCAATAGTCGTACCAGGTGCCCGCGGGCAAATAGACTAAACGCCGTGTAACGTCAGGTTTGAGGATTGGAGCAACCAGCAGATCGCTGCCGATCATGAACTGGTCGTCGATATTGTAGGTGTTCGCGTCGTCTTGATAGTTCAACATCAAAGGACGAAACAGCGGGACGCCGGTCCGATGCGCTTCTTCGAGCGTCGTATAGAGAAAGGGCAGCAACTCGTATCGCAGTTTCAAAAATTTGCGAATGATGT
>DASZDV010000063.1:0-1814 GCA_035941575.1 Pyrinomonadaceae bacterium | reverse complement strand
AACACGTTTCGAGTATTCATGCCGGTATCGGCATGTTGGAGACGGCGCGCGTTGAGAGCCAACAACCCGGCTCCAATTAGTAGCGATAAACTCAGCGCGATCTGACCCACGACGAGACTGCTCCGCAGACGCGACTTATTTAAGTAGCCTTGCGACGTATCATCTTTCATCACGGCAATGACGGCTGGACGCGATATCTGAATGGCGGGTGCCAAGCCAGCCGCAGCGCCGGTAACGGCAGCGATTAAGAGTGTGAAGGTAAAGACACGCCAATCCGGTGAAAGATCGACAGCAAATCCTGAGGCGAGTTCAGGAACTGGAAAGGAGGACAGGATAATTGGGTACGCAATGCGCAGTGTCCAGACAGCAAACAGTAGCCCGACAGCGCCTCCGAGAACTGCGAGCAGAGTACTTTCGGTTAAGAGTTGTCTGATAATGCGTGAGCGTCGTGCGCCAAGTGCGAGACGCACGCCAATTTCTCGTTGTCTGCCAACGGCGCGTGCGAGCAGCAGATTTGCGACATTTCCGCAGGCGACAAGCAGTACCAGGCCGAAGCCAATCGCCAGCCGTAGGACAAGTGCGGTGAGGTCTTCGTCAAGCGTCACGAAAGTGCCACTATGGACCAGCTTCATCACAGCCTTGCGATCATCATTTGAATATTTTTCGGCCAAACGGTCTGTCGTGAGTTGCACCGCTGCTTGTGCCTGGGCTTCAGAAACATTCGGCGCGATTCGACCTAAGACTGTAAACACTTCGACGTCGCGATCCGTCAGCCATGTCTTGTTACCCCAACCACCCGTTTGAATCAAGTAATCGCGCGCCATCAACGGTATCCAGAACGATGGTGCGTCGGGAGTGGTGCCAATGAAACCCGGCTCGGCAACGCCGATAACTGTGAACTGATGGCCTTGCAACACGATCGTGCGGCCAATGATTGAAGCGTCGGAATTGAACCGACGCTGCCAGTACGCATTACTGAGAACAATCGCCGATGACTCTGCCGGAGTGTTTTCGTTCGACGTGAATCCACGTCCGAGGTGCATCTGTGCGCCGAGAGCTGCGAAGTAGTTGGTCGAAACCATCTGGCCAAAGACGTGTTCGTAACCTCCAGCGAGCAGAAAGTCGTCGTCACCTTGTGGCGGCGCTTCCCCGACCGTCGCACTCACCTTATTCCAAGCGATCAGATCGGAGAAGACGGCGTTCTGCTGTTGGTAATCGAGGTAGTCGAGATACGAGAAGAGTCTTTGGCGTTGGCCCTCTTTATTTCGGCCTTCAAGGGAGACCAGTCTTGACGGGTTTTTCAAAGGTAGCGGTTTGAGAACAAAAGCGTCGAACACGGAGAACAGAGCAGTGTTCAGGCCGATGCCGAGTGCCATCGTAAGAACAGTAACAGCCGCAAAGGTGCGGTTCCTGCGGAAGCCGCGGAGCGCGTATTTGAGATCCTGGAAAAGCGTGGACATGTAGTGGGCTAGCATGTTCCCGAAACGAACTCACGAGTCGTTTAGTTCATCCTCAAGACAAACTGACGCAGCATGAGCGCAGTAGGACGTGGGGTTTGAGCGGAGTGACAAATCAGGCTTGGACGATCTCCAACATGTTGCCTGCGGGGTCGCGTACGTAGAATCGTGAGGTTCCTGCAACCGGGCGAGCGTCGGGAATGATCTCAACACCCACCTCACGAAACTTCTTTTCCGTGTCTTTCAGATCAGAAACTGTGAAGCAGACGTGACGCGAGCTAAGAGCTCCAACCGTTTCACTTTCAACTGACAAATGCAATTGAGTGGCGCCGATTTGATACCAGGCGCCACTCTTTC
>DASZDV010000062.1:0-6281 GCA_035941575.1 Pyrinomonadaceae bacterium | reverse complement strand
GCATCATTCGCGAGGAAACCAGCACCACCGCGCAAAGCATGAGCAGACCAAGAACCGCCCAAGTGAAAAAAGTCTTCGGTCTGTACATTTCATCACCTCGCGCCGCATTGTAACGAACGAGCAAGCAGATGCCCAAACAGAAGAAACCTTTCGCCGGCGCTTCACGTACTAGCCACACTTACGGGTGAGAACTCGTTTCTGCTAAACTTCGCAGCGACCTTTCATCCATTTTCTGCGTAGCTCAACCTGATTTTTCGCACTTGGTTTTTACGACAGGCGGTGAAGCCTGTCGTCTACGTCTATTGTTTCAAAGTGAGGACTTCCCAAATGCGCCGATTAGTAATCACCTGCCTAACCCTAACGATGGCAATCGCGAGTAACCTCGCAACGATCCATGGGGGTAACCACGCGGCTTACGCCAAACCCCTGAACATTCCGGTCGTCTATTACAAGCTTCCCAACGGACTCAAAGTCGTGATCTCGGAGGAGCACACTGCTCCCGTTGTCACCGTCGCCGTCTATTACAACGTCGGCTTTCGGCTCGAACCAAAAGGACGCACCGGCTTCGCACACCTGTTCGAGCACATGATGTTTCAGGGCTCGGCAAACGTGAAAAAGTTTGAGCACGCAAAGTTCGTCGAAGCAAACGGTGGTAGTCTCAACGGACACACTGACTTCGACTACACCAACTACTACCAAACACTGCCGAGCAATCGCGTGGAGCTTGGCCTGTGGCTGGAATCCGATCGCATGCGTTCACTCGATATCAGCGAGGAGAACCTAAAGAACCAGCAGGCGGTAGTTAGCGAAGAAGTTCGAGTGAACGTGCTAAACCAGCCGTATCAGTTCTTCGAGTGGATAAGTCTTTGGCAGAACGCCTTTACCAATTGGAACAACTCACACAATGGCTACGGCGAGTTATCCGAGATCAACGCCGCCACGATCGACGACGTGCGCAGCTTCTTCAAAACTTACTACGCGCCGAACAACGCTGTGCTGACGGTCGTCGGCGACGTGGACGTCAACGAAGTGAAGAAGATGGTGGAGAAACACTTCGCCGCGCTCCCGTCACAACCGATGCCCGCGCGTCCCGATCTTACAGAGCCGCCGCAGACGAAAGAGAAACGCGTTTCGCAAACTGACAAACTGGCAAATCTTCCGGCGCTCGCAACCGGTTATCACGTGCCGCCGCAGAACTCTCCCGATTTTCCGGCGATGGCCCTGCTGGTCCAGATTCTCCAGGGCGACGACAGTTCGCGCTGGTATCAACGATTAGTTAAAGAGAAGGAGTTGACGCTGGATCTCTCCGGTGGTCTCAACTACTTCGGCAACGAGTTTGACTACACCGGCCCGATGATCATGACCACTCGAACGACTTACAAACCCGGTCACACGGCGGACGAAGTGATACGCGAGATGGACGCTGTAATCGCGGACATCGTGGCGAAAGGCGTCAGCGAAAAAGAACTCGCCGACGCCAAGGTTCGCTATCGTTCAAACTTCTACAGCCAGGTCGAGTCGAGTTTCGGCAGAACGCACTTGCTGTCCGCACTCGCTCTCTTCCGCGACGATCCGCAACAGATCAACTCGCTGTTGACGCCGTTTGAAAACGTCACAGCAGCACAGATCAAAAGCGCAGCGGCCAAGTATCTTGTGGCCACGAATCGCACGGTCATCGATCGCGTGCCGGAAGCGAAGGCGCAACCAAAGAGTGGGCAGTAGGACCACAGATTAAACGGATTTTACGGAGAGATATCACCATGAGAAACTTACTCGTCGTTGTCATAACCGCCTTACTAACAACATCCGCACTCGCGCAAGAAAAAACTCCGCCGGCGCCTGGTCCAGCGCGCCCGTTGAACCTGCCGAAGATCACAGAGAAAAAACTGGCGAACGGCCTGACTGTCGTGCTGGCGCCGCTGCCAAACGTTCCGAAGATCTCCGCAGTGCTCACGTTCCGCTCCGCCACTACTGCGAGCGATCGTGAAGCGCATCCGGGCGTCGCGCAGATCGCTGCGGCCGTCGCCAACGAGGGCACTAACACGCGCACCAGCAAACAGATCAAAGAAGAATTGCGTTCAATCGGCGGCACGCTCGGACTCGGCAGCGACGCCGACTCCACCACAATGAACGCAACATCGCTGTCAGAATTCTCTGCGCGCTTATTCGATCTGATGAGCGACGTGGCCCAACATCCATCGTTTCCCGAGACCGAAGTGAAGCTGGCGCAGGAGAACACAATTCAGCAGATTCGAGCAGGCCGCGCCGATCCAAGTTTTCTGGTCAACGAACGTTTCCAGAAAGCAGTCTTCGGCAACCACCCTTACGGCTTCGTCGTGCCGGATGAGAAATCGATCAGCGCGTTGACTCGAGCGGACCTGCGCGCGTTTGTGACGAAGTATTACCTTCCCAACGCCTCGCACCTGATCGTTGTTGGTGACATCGAAGTCGAGAAGACGTTTGCAGAGATCGAAAAGGCGTTCGGGAGTTGGAAGAGCGGAACAGCTCCGCCGGAAGAGAATCCCGCCGTGCCGAAACGCGATAAGCGTCAGATCTACTTTGTGAACAGGCCGGGTTCCATCCAGTCGGCAATCTACATCGGCAACGTCAGCATTCCACGTAAAGACAAAGACTACTTTGCGATTCGCACCGCAGACACGATCTACGGCGGTTCGTTCTACTCGCGTCTGACGCGCAACATTCGCGAAAGCAAGGGCTACACCTATTCGCCCTTCAGCTCTTCAAACACGCGTTTGAAGACTGGTTCATTCCTCGCCGGAGCGTTTGTGCGGAATGAAGTCACTGGTCCAACGCTGCTCGAGATCTTCTACGAACTCGATCGTATGCGTGTGCTGCCTGTCACTGACGAAGAGTTGAAGGCGGCGAAGGAGTACAGCACCGGTAACTTCTCTGTCGAACTCGCCAGCCAGCAAGGCCTCGCGGGACGCATCAACACGGTCTACACCTTCGATCTGGACAAGAACTTCATCAACGATTTCCGGCCCAGGATCGAAGCCCTAACCACGGCAGACATTCAAAAAGCCGCGGCCAAATACTTCGATACATATCGCGCAGCGATTGTAATCGTCGGCGACTGGGACAAGGTGAAAGACCAGGTCACCCCGTTTGGAGATGTGACGATTTACGATGCGGAGGGGAATGTAATAACGAAGTCGTAAGCAGCTACGACCGGCTACAGCTTACACAGACGCACAAATCTGTGTAAGCTGTGCGCCAATGCAGGACGACCTTACCCGCAAACTTGACACTCCAAGAGCCAGTACGACGCGTTCTTCGTCTTTCGACTCAATTGACGACGCGCGTTTCGTTCCCGGCACTATCCTCGCCGATCGTTATCGTATCGTTGGGCTTCTCGGCAAAGGTGGAATGGGCGAAGTCTATCGCGCCGACGATCTCAAGCTCAGCCAGCCGGTCGCACTCAAGTTTTTACCCGATCGATTTCTGACGGACGGAGCCGCGCTCGCGCGTTTCTACCGCGAGGTCCGCGTTGCTCGACAAGTCTCTCATCGTAACGTTTGTCGCGTTTACGACATCGCGGAAATCGACGGCCGGCACTTCCTGTCAATGGAGTTTATAAAAGGAGAAGAACTCTCTTCTCTACTCCGGCGCATCGGGCGATTGCCTGCCGACAAGGCGCTTCAAATCGCGCGACAGATTTGCGCCGGCCTTGCCGCGGCACACGACAGCGGAATACTTCATCGCGATCTGAAACCCTCGAACGTGATGATTGATGCCGACGGCAATGCGCGCATCACTGATTTTGGCCTGGCTGGTCTGGTCGAGGAATTTCGCGACGACGAAATCAGCGCCGGAACGCCCGCCTACATGGCGCCAGAGCAGTTTGAGGGCGAAACCCCATCCGTTCGCAGCGACATCTATTCGCTCGGTCTCGTTCTCTACGAACTGTTCACCGGGAAACGCGCGTTTGACGCGGCGACGTTGGGTGAACTGATAAAAATTCGTCGGAGCGATACCACGCCGACTTCGCCAACGTCACTGGTTAAGGATCTCGACCCGGTAATCGAAGGCGTCATTGATCGTTGTTTGCAAAAGGATCCAGCGCAACGTCCTTCGACGGCGTTGCAAGTTGCAGCCGCGCTTCCCGGAGGGGATCCGATTGCTGCCGCGCTCGCTGCCGGTGAAACTCCGTCGCCGGAAATGGTCGCCGCGGCGCCGAAAGCAGGCGCGCTGAAGCCGCCCATTGCGGTAGTCAGTTTAGCGGCAGTTATCGCTTGCGTGCTCGGGATTCTTTTTTCGTCAAGCACGATACGAGGCGAACGAAACATTCCGCTTGAAAAACCCCCTGAAGTGCTGGCGGAAAAAGCTCGCGAGATCATCGCCGGCGTCGGCTATTCGGAAACGCCCGTGGCTCAGGCTTCTGGGTTCGTCTTTGATGGAAGCTTTGAACGCTACCTCAGAACAGAGGGCTACGCATCGTGGCAGCTAATGCAATCAGGACAACCACCAATTATCTACTTCTGGCACCGGCAGGCGCCCCGCTACTTGATACCTGAAAAATCGCCTCTCGTTTTCCCTTCAGATCCGCCACTCACAATCGCCGGGATGACCAATGTCTCGCTCGACGTAAAGGGCCGGTTGATAAAGTTCGAAAGAGTGCCGCCGCAGATAGACGACGTGAACCGTTCGAGCGCTGTTACCGACTGGAATCCGCTGTTCGCCGCCGCGGGAGTGGACCGTGCGAAGTTCACTCTAACCGCATCACGGTGGCTGCCGCAGATGTACGCCGACGAACGCCACGCGTGGGAGGGACCGCATATAGATCATCCTGAAGTTCCGGTTCGAATTGAAGCGGCCGCATTCAAGAACCAGCCGGTTTACTTCGAGATCATTTTTCCGTGGGACAAGCCGCTGCGCCAGGAAGAAGAAACGTCTACTCGCGGTGAACGTGTAGCGAGTATTGTCCTATGCATTGTCTTTCTTGGCGTGCTGATCGGCGCTGTGTTGTTGGGACGCCAAAACCTACAGCTCGGCCGCAGTGATAAACGTGGCGCTTTTCGGTTAGCGATGTTTGTGTTTGTGGTCGGGACGCTCGGTGGCGTGATTGGCGCTCACCACGTGCCGAGTCTCGGCGATGAGTTAGATATTGTTATACTGCTCATCGCCTATTCACTGGTTCCGGCTGCTCTCATCTGGCTGCTGTACATTGCTCTCGAACCACACGTTCGCAAGCGTTGGCCCAGGTTGATTATTTCATGGAGCCGGTTGATGGCGGGCGGTTTTCGCGATCCGATGGTCGGTCGAGATCTGTTGATCGGAGGACTGCTCGGACTCGCGCATAGTTCTTTAATCTTATTTGGAACGCAACTCCCCGGCTGGTTTGGCTCCCCTGCTCCACCCACCGTTTTCGCGAACGTCCTTACGCTCGGCGGCATTCGCACGTTGCTGTCGTTGTTTCTGAACTCGCACGTAGTAGCAAGCGTGTTCGTCGGCTTTGCATTCCTCTTTGTTTTGCTGCTGTTCTACATCCTTCTACGCAGGCAACGGTTAGCGGCAGGTGCGCTCTTTATAACCGCGCTCATCATCGAGGTGTCTGCATTTGCTTCATCCGGCCCTCGTTATTACTGGGTTGCGTCCATTCTGATTTCGCTGGTGATTACCGTCGTCGTCGTTCGCTTCGGCTTATTGGCCACGATGGCCGCGCAACTGTTTTTCTTCCTGACGATGAACTACCCGATGACCACCAACTTATCGGCGTGGTATGCACCCGCCACCCTCTTTTCTCTGGCGGTGATATTGGGACTCGCGGTCTACGGCTTTTACACGTCGCTCGGAGGGCAACCGGTGTTCGGCTCAGGGGGGATTCTACGAGACTAACCAGCTCAGGTAGTTGCTGAACTGATCGAACAACACTCCACCTTCTTTCATGAAGCTGGAGACGATCAGGATGAGTCGATCTCCGAGGATGAAGGGTGCGAAGGCGAGTGAGACCGACCCGAAGATGAGCAGGTTGGAAGCGGCGTCGGATATATCTGTTTTCTTCATAAGCTAATCCTTCGGCAAATGTCGCCGCCTCATTCGCAGCAAGGAATATGCCGCTCAAATTTGGGCTAGTTTTTGTTGAGGACCTGGTCAGTCTGGTTCAAATTGACGAGACGCGCTGCCAACCTGCTCGATCAGAAGACTACTTTGATTTTCCCTTACGTCGATTACGAGCAACGGCACTCACCAATAGACAACCGTAACTTTCTTTCGATTTGACTGGTAAGCCTCTTCGTGAGTCAGATTGAGCGTTCAAGCTG
>DASZDV010000061.1:0-1563 GCA_035941575.1 Pyrinomonadaceae bacterium | reverse complement strand
TAAGGTAATTGATCTCTCGGGCGACTTCCGGTTGCGGGACGAATCCCTGTTCCAACAACACTACAAACAGCAACACACGGCGATGAATGTGCAACGCGACTTTGTGTATGGCTTGACTGAAACAAACCGCGAAGCCATTCGAAGCGCCCGTTTGATCGCCAACCCCGGGTGCTTCGCGACGGCGACGTTGCTCGGTCTCGCGCCACTCGTCGCCAATGGGTTGTTAACCGGGCGCGTCGTTGTAGATGCGAAGACTGGCTCGTCAGGATCAGGCGCAAAGCCCGCGTCCAACACGCATCATCCCCAACGTATGAATTCGTTCTATGCATACAAGCCGTTCACGCATCAGCACGTGCCGGAGATCGAGCAGGAGCTCAGTCATGTCGGCGATTGGACCAACGAGTTGATCTTCATGACTCACTCGCTGCCTGTGTCGAGGGGAATTTTTGCTTCCATTTATGCCGAAGTTAAGCGCGAACTGACCGAATCCGACCTTCGTCAGATCTTCGCCGACTACTACCGTGAGTCCTTTTTTGTTCGTTTAGTAAATGGATCCCCAGACATCAACTGGGTGAAGACCACAAATTTCTGCGACCTCGGCTTTGCCGCGCGCGGCAAACAAGTTGTCGTCTTTTCCGCAATCGACAACCTCGTCAAAGGCGCTGCCGGACAAGCGGTGCAGAACATGAACCTGATGTTCGGGTTGGAAGAGACGACCGGTTTGGTGTTAGCAGGATCAAATCCGTGATCACGGCGCTGTTAACCGATATAGCCGCGAGCGAGGAGCAATTTCAGCTTGCGACTTACAAAAAGATGCCGATCGCCGCGGAGCGCGGCGATGGCGTCTGGATCTATACCAGCGACGGCGACCGGTATCTCGATCTGTACGGCGGTCACGCGGTTGCAGGCACGGGCCATTGTCATCCACACGTTGTAAAGGCGATTAGCGCGCAAGCGGAACAGTTGTTGTTCTATTCGAACCTCGTCTATTCGAGCGCGCGTGCTCGCGCCGCGGAAAAACTCGTCTCACTCGCACCGGCTTCGCTCACGAAAGTTTTCTTCTGCAACTCCGGCACCGAGGCAAACGAGAACGCTATGCGCATGGCGCGCATGGCGACCGGCCGCGAGCAGATCATCACCTTCTCCGGTGGATTTCACGGACGCACCGCCGATGCGATTAGCGCCACGTTTCTCGGCAAGTATCGCGAGCTCGGCAAACCGAACGTGCCGGGACATTTGCAGGCAGAGTTTGGAAACATCGAATCGGTGCGGAGTATCGCGGATGAAACTGTTGCGGCGATCATGCTGGAGCCGATTCAGTCGATGGCGGGCGTGCGCATGGCGGAACCGGGCTTCTATCGTGCGTTGCGCGAGCTCTGCGACCAGCGCGGCATCATGTTGATCTACGACGAAGTGCAGACGGGCGTTGGCCGCACGGGCGAGTGGTTCTTCGCGGGTAGCGCCGCTGGTGATCGCGTTGTTCCGGATGTGATTACGCTCGCGAAGGCACTCGGAAGTGGCGTTCCTGTCGGTGCATGTTTAACCACTGAACCAATCGCGTCT
>DASZDV010000060.1:0-3711 GCA_035941575.1 Pyrinomonadaceae bacterium | reverse complement strand
GCGGTCGAATATCCACCGCCGGGTAAACACGTTTGATGAGTTCGACGCGTTCCGGCGAAAGATCGACGAGACGATCGCTCATCAACGCAGCCTGGCCCGTCAGCCCCTGCAATGTGGCCCACGCCCGCGCCTGCTCGAGAGGCAGCGGCGCGCGCACGATAAAAACATCCGGATCGGTGTACCACGCGACGTTGTGCAAAAAGTAGTACTGCATCGTCGCGCGCATCGCATACTTGAAGCCCTCCCAGTTTGGCAACACGTCTGCACCGATGCGCGAGCCGTTCATCAGCCCGATGCCCTCGAGCGGCACGACCCAACATCCAAGCAGGTAGCGACCGGGACCAATCGCCTGGCGAATGCTTTCGAGAGTGTCGCGGTACAGCTCATCCGTATCGTCCGCGGGACTCTTCATGAAACCCTTTTTGTTTCTGTACTCACGCACGACGATTGGCTGACCATCGATCTTGAAATAGTCGTAACCCCAGGCGGCGAGAGTTGCGAAAAGATCGCGCAAATACTTCTGCGACTCCTGTGTGGACGGATCGATGAGAAACGTTCCTTCCCATGTGTTTGACGCAGTCGTGCCGTCTGGCTTCAACAGAAACACACCCTTGTGATTGTTAACAATCGCGTGATTGCTTTGCCCGTGCGGCGCGAGCCAGATGCCGGGTTTCAATCCGAGGCTTTTAATGTAAGCGGCGAGTCGGTCCATGCCGCCGGAGAAACGGTTATTGACCGTGGTCCAGTCGCGATTCTCACCCAATCCGCGGCCGGTGCCTTGCCAGCCGTCGTCGATTTGAACGTATTGGGCGCCGTAATCTTTGAGGTTCTCAGCGATCCATTTTGCGTTGAGCTTGATCTCTTTCTCGTTGATCTCCTGGTAGAAGAAGTACCAGGAACACCAACCGGAAGGCGGCACTGGGAACTGTGTCTTGTCGATTGGATGGAAATACTTGATCTTGAGCGTGTCGCGAAAGTAGTTCTTCAGAAGAGTCCCGTCGTTGAGACGCATCTCGTCCTTAGACGGATCGAATACGCCGTCGGCGATTGGCGTTATCACAGCGCCAAGCGTCATCACCATTAGATCTTTGTTACTGCTGTCGCGAACGCGCGCGGGAATCGGATGCGGCCACGGTGACGCGGTTTGGGCCAGCGCCGCGTGGCTCAAGGTAATGACGAGAAGCGCAAGGATAAGTGCTCTCATCTCACTTCAACTCGGGTTCAATTCTGTAACCGCCCGAATCCCAATCCACCGTGACTGTTGTGCCGTCCGCAAACGTGGTGCGCTCTTTGCGGAAGTTGTTATCAAGAAACTCGTGCCTGGTCATCTCCAGCATGCCGACACGTTTATGCAGCGCGCACATCTGGCGCATCAACATCATTGCTTTCTCAGAAACTGTAGCTTGATTAATAGGTAGCTCAGGTACACCGCCAAACAACAGCCCTTGCAGCAGCGTCTTCTCATCGCGAGCGCTGAACGAAACGATCACAGCATCGTGATAAACGAGATTGTAAAGCGGAACCAGAATCGCTTTGCTTCCGCCGCCTGACGAGTTAACCACGTCAACGTATGGTATGGTCCAATCGGCCCCCGATTCGGTCGCAATGATTCCGAGGTTTCGTCGCGACCAATTCAGCATCGCGATCTGCCCGCGCATTGCATCAGTACGTGTAGTTGGGTGTTCAGGATTGAAATCCTGATCCGGTGGCACATAGCCGATCACATCGATGTAGATGCCCTGCGTTGTAATGCCGCGATCGGATAACAATTGATAATTCTTGAGCAAATGGCCCAACTGGAAGCGCGCGTTCAGGTAAGCCTGCTGGCCGCCATCCCAGTGACGCATCATCGGGATGTTGCCCTGCTTTGAATCTCCGAATCGCGAACCGGGAAACTGTTGTGCGGGCAGCGAGTCATCTTCTTCATGAATGGCAAACTCCGAGCTGTAAGAAGGCGCATCGAGATAGTAGTCGCGATACTGGTCGTGAAAGATCACCGGATAACCAAGTTCACGGCACGCGTCGATAAGTCGTTTCATGCCGTCCCATCCACCAGCCTGTTCGGGTGGTGGCAGTGGGTCGGGATGTTGTCGGTCATAGCCGAGACGTGGCCAACCAGCAACAAATACCAGCACGCGATCGACACCTTTAGCTTTTAGTTCGCGAAGCTGTTTCGCCCGTTCATCAAAAGTGGCGAGGCTATAGTTTTTTGACGGGTCTTTCGTATCGTAACGATCGCTTTCAGGCTTGAGGTTGCGCAGAATGCTGACGCGCGTGTGCGGCACGCCAATTAACTCGCCGACGCCGGGAGTGCGCGCGATCTTTTCCCTCAACGACACAAACAATCCGCCCTCCATTACGTAACGCCTATAGCGCTTCGCCATGTCAACGTAGTTGCCGGCATTAATCGGAATGAAACGTGCCGAACGCAGATAAGCGAATCGATTTAGTTGCGCGCGCCAGCGTGGGCCGATCACTGTTGGACCTCCGGCCGGGTGCGCAAATTGATTGCCGGCATCGTCGGGTGTTTCGACAATCACCATTAACCCTGCGTTTCCTTTTTGAAAGCCCCACCACGACATCGACCACGATTCGATCACATGACTCTGCAACAGACTGTGATCCGTTGTCGCAATCTTTCCATCAGGCGTGATGCTGCGAATCGGGTAGTACTCCCTCGGCCAATTGCGTGGCAGCAGCGTGCCTCGTCCATTGCTCAACAACGTGTAATCAACAGCGCTCGCGTCAAGCGCTCCCGGCCAGTCCAATTGCCGCAACGTGGTGTCTCGTTCGTTGGCTACCGCATCGAACACGACCTCCTCGTTTCGGCCTTCGAGACAGATAGTCAGAAGAATCTCGAGGTCAAGCTCGCTTCCCGATTGTTGCCAGCCGGACAGCGCGATCTTCACGCCGGTCTTGAAAGCAGCGTCGTAGGGGACGATCGCAATCTTCTTCGCGTCGGCCAGACGCAATTGCAGTTGCTTGCCTTTCGATCTGACTATCATGTCGCCGGACTGCGAGGGCATCATGGCCCACTGCGCCGCTCCGGCGTTGATCGTAAGCCCAAGGTTGGTTTCATTGACTGTTACCCGATTGATCTTGCCGGCGATGGTCCAATTGCTACCGCTGTGAGACACGGCGACCGGCACCGCGCCCCATTGCTCGCGCGCGGGTTGTTGTGTGTAATGCGCCGCGGAGCGCTGAATTAAGGGCAATAGGTTTTGTGGTTGCCACTCGCCGAGTTGTTGATACGGCCACTTGCTTTCGCCGCGGTAAAACGGCAAAAGAAACTCGAGCGCCTTTCGAATACTGCGACCGTCGCGTGTTTGATAGTTCCAGAGATCGACACCAACGTTCTCACCCAAACGCGCCAGCAACATCAGACCATCAAGATTTCCAACGCTGTAACTCCACGCTTTCGTCCGCGCCAGTTCGAGCGGCTGGCGGCCATCGGGCTCAATCTGTACCGCAATTCGTTTTGATCTGGCTTCCTCCAAAATGGACTTTGCAAAGTCGCGGCGGTTAAGAAATAGCGCAAACGAAACGACCTGCACGTCATAGAACGTGCCATGATTGTTTTTCGCGGCAGCTTCATCGCGACCGTTCTTACTATCCAGCATCCACTGCAAGAACTTAGAAAACCAGTCCTCTAATCGTTTCTGGTCCGAGTCGGTCCACGAGTTTGAAAGGGATAACAAACCAATCGCGTCT
>DASZDV010000059.1:0-2370 GCA_035941575.1 Pyrinomonadaceae bacterium | reverse complement strand
ACCTGGCTACGCGTAAACAGCACACTCTCAACTGGTCCAATGCCCGCACGGGCAGCGGCCGTAAACAATCGATTCTCAGTGCGCGGTGTGCTTTGTGTAATCGGCGCTGTCGCTTGCCAAACTTCAGTGTGCTGAATCGCGCGTGCGACTTTGCTCAAATCATTGAACTCGAGGTAAACGAGTGAGTCCGCCGGGGCATAATCCGCGAGATCAACTTTAGTTGGGATGTTGAACCAGAACCAGCCGGCCGCCACTAAGATTCCGAGCAGGACCACACCCAGAACGATACGAAGTCGCTTCATCACCCGAATCCTAGCTTTCAGATCAGTCACTGGCAAGGCGGCAAAGATATATGGTACTTTGGCGACTCCGCGTATGAGTTACCGTCAATTGGCTGCACAGGCGCTCGCAGAAGAGGACTACGACAGTTTTCTGACTGAGTTAGAAAAGTCCCTGACAGACGGCCGGGTCGATCCCAACGATGTAGTTCGGGAAACGTTGGTTCAAATCTACTTTGGATATGCTCAGGTAAGTCCGGAAGATCTTCCACTGGCCGCGCGCGCCACTTATCACAACTTCGATCCGCGAAACATCACCACTGAACCTGAGTACTACACGGACATCGATTCCAAACTTTATCTGCAACGCAAGCCAATGATCTGGTTGTGGCAGATGTTCGATCGTTCCCCCCTGGGACAAAACGCACTACTCGGCCATCGCTTTCGCGGAATGCTGGCGCCCATGATCTTTCGCCGCGTCGGCGAGAACTTCAAGTGCTGGCACTTCGTCGAGTGGTCGTTTGGTTACAACCTCTCAATCGGCGACAACGTTGTAGTCCACCGCCACGTTTTGCTGGACGACCGCGGCGGTATCGATATCGGCAACGACGTTTCAATTTCGGATTACGTGAACGTCTACTCCCACTCTCACGACATCTATGACATCCACGACGTTGAGACGCCGCCAACGCGCATCGGCAATGGTGTTCGGATTACTTATCACGCCACGATTCTCGCCGGAGTTCAGGTTGGCGAACGAGCGATGATCGGCACGAACGCCGTGGTCACGCGCGACGTCGAACCCCACCATGTCGTCGTTGGTATTCCCGCTAAAACAGTGAAGGTAAAGGACTCCGAGCCGCCCGCATAGCCGCCGCCACCGACGCTGGAATTCTCGCTCGCGCGTTCCAGAAATCATCGTTGACAGCGGCTAAAAAGCAGAGCTTAATCTATGTGGCACATGGAGTTAAACAATGGAAAATAGCAATTGACATTGTTTGGCCCATTAAGGTACTCTCACACAGGTTGCGGCAGTTTGCTGCCGTTCGCCGGGTGCCCACCTGGTTTCAACAGCGGTCAATCCCGCGAAATCCTTTGGAGCACGATAAAGGCACACTCCGCGTGAGCGGAGGTCGCAAAGCCTACAGAAGTTGGTAAATGCCAACTTGGCTGGGTTTCCGATGAGCTTCATTCCTGCCCTACCCGATTTCTGCAACAGTTCTCTGTTGACGCCCGCCGGCACGTTCACCACTCAAGTTGGCGCCATGAACGATCACCTTACCAGTAAAGGGACTGCGACCTTGATTCAAACCAATACTCCTGCCCAGATGAGACTCGCTAGACGACAACTGCCCCGTGCACGAAAAGCTCGTGCCCGTCTTCGTCAGCAAAACAAATTGCGCGCTGCTACGGTGAGGACTAAGTAACCATGTTCAAAAAAGGCTCCGGAAAAAAGAACCTCGTCGGACTCGATATCGGCTCCAGCTCCGTCAAAGCAGTCGAGCTCGGAAAAAAGGGAGCGGGCTTGCAGCTCCTGAACCTCGGTTTCGAAAACCTTCAGACCGATACGGTTGTTGACGGTCAGATCATGGAGCTGAATAACGTCTCCAACGTCATCTCACAGATCTTCAACGAGCACCAGATTCGCACGACGCGAGTCGCGGCCGGCGTCAGTGGTCACTCCGTGATCGTGAAGAACATCGTGTTGCCGCAGATGAGCCACGAAGAGTTACAGGAGTCATTCAGTTGGCACGCGGAAGAGCACATTCCGTTCGACATCGCCGATGTGAATCTCGATTACGAGTTGACCGGCAAATCACAGGACGCATTGCACGTCCTGATGGCCGCATGCAAGAGCGACAAGATTGCGAACGTGAAGCAGGCGATTCAGCTCGCGGGCAAGCAGCCGGTGATCATCGACGTCGATGCGTTCGCGTTGCAGAACTGCTACGAGCTCAACTACCGGCCAAGGCCGGGCGAGATCGTTGCTTTGCTGAATATCGGCGCGGCGACGATGAACATCAACATCCTTAACGGTTCGCGCTCGATCTTCGCGCGCGACGCTTCAGTCGGCGGCAGCCAGTACACCAGT